>JASMLX010000207.1 GCA_030748495.1 Candidatus Poribacteria bacterium
CTACTTTTTTGAGGCCAAAGCGGAAAATATCCAGGTTTCAATCCCAAACTGGTTCGATTAAAAGTTAGCCACCTTTATTGCGCCGTCAATCAGGAACGGACGTTTCAATCCCAAACTGGTTCGATTAAAAGTATGCTTTTCTCGCATTTCCTCATACTCTTTTCTAATCGTTTCAATCCCAAACTGGTTCGATTAAAAGATTGTTCTGTAACCTCACTAATTCAAAATCTCAAAAACGTTTCAATCCCAAACTGGTTCGATTAAAAGACCGATATTTCGGCCATATCAGATTATAGCAAATCCAGTCAGCGTCTACAATCACTAAATCGGTGTTATTGAAAAATAGGCTGTATTTTCCGTCGACCGCCGGTTGTGCAAAATCCCCAGGGGGTTGACGGAAAGCGGGTAATCCTGTCACTGCCTGGTTTTGCGGCTAATCCCAGCCATTCTGACAGTAAAATCGCGGCCACGAAAGCATTTAATTTCGGGGGTTGACGGAAAACACCGACTGGCCAAACAGCGTTTAAGGCCAATGAAGCTTGTCATCTCACAACAAATTGCTCATCTCGTTCTTCTCGATCCCAATTGTCTCTTTATTAAGCCATTTTGGACTTTCTAACTGGTAAATTAGAACTGAGTCGTAATCACTCTGGGTTAATTTACGCAAGTCTGATTTTACCCGGGCCAACCGGCCTGTCGAAATCTCCCCCTCAAAGACTGAGTTTTGCACCCAGGTCAGATGTTGGCGCAAATACTTGCAGACCTTGCTAACCCGATCAGAATCAACATCGTAGACCAGAATAATGTACATCTTTCTCCTTCATTTATCATAGCCAGCGATGGTTTACCACCAGGGATGTAAAGGTTGGTAAGGTTCGATCTCAGTTAAATGTTTGATTAGCTTATAGCACTCCAATCGAATCAACCGCTGATAGGATACCGACCGTTTTAGTTTCGGATGCTTAACGGTTTGTTTTAAAACCGCATCAAACTCCCGAATATAGATTTTTCGCCCTTCTTCCGTTAGGTAGCATCCATTCAAGTCAGTGTCGAAATGTTCTGATTCACGGATCTGATTTCGTCCTAGTAAACGGAACATCAGCCGATCAGCAATCAACGGTTTAAAAATTTCGGCCAGATCTAAACTCAGCGAGAATCTTCGTTCTCCCGGCTCATGCAAAAAACTGATAGTAGGGTTGAGTTGAGTGCGATAAATCTGGGATAAACAAGCGGTATAAACCAAAGAATTACCGAAAGAAATCAAAGCGTTAATTGGATTAGTTGGCGGTCGGTATTCCCTCTTCCGGTAAGGAGTTTCCAATTCTAGAATTTGGTTGAATGCGGAATAGTAAACCTGCTTTAGGTTGCCCTCCATTCCCATTAATTGGGAAATACCCTCAGCTGCTACCACCTTATCCACCAGCTGATCGATCTGATCAATCTGGGCTTGGCACCCTTTCCCCTGACTGGGCTTACTATAATATTTCAGGTTGCGTCGCATATTAAAAATAGCCCCAGCAACAAAAGATCGGGCCAAGTCCAACCGCTGGTGGTGGCGGCTATAATGGCCAACTTGATTTACCAATAGAAAGCCGGAGTTGAGATATTCTCTGGGGTAGTAGGAACCGGAATAATACCCATAGTAATTAAAAACATGAACTGCTACTTGCTTTTGAGCCAGAAAATTAAGCAAGCGTGTATTGAGGGTAATTTCGCCGAATAAATACAGGGAATCCACTCCCTCCACCGGGATCGGCGTCCGCCGCAACTTTTTAAACTCCCCTTTACCACCAACTTCTAGCGGATTGGTTTCAGGCTCAGCTGCCTTCTCAAAATAGAGAGTATTGTCTTTACGCTGTAGCGACCCCGACTGCGTAACGTAATAATTCTGGTTCATCACTCAACTCCAGCATAATTCGTTGTAGCTACAAGACCGGCAGATTTTCAAACGCTCGGCTGGCGGCGCTTGCCGTTGGTTAGCCATTGCCTTCACCTGCCCCATCGCTGTCTGCACCTGGATCTCCTTCTCTGCCGTCAGTTCAACCTCTTCCTTTCGGCGCTGTTTAACGTAGTTAATTACTCCTTGACGGTTGGGTACACCTTTCTGCTTCAACACGTAGAGGTAATAAAGCACCTGCATCTGATGGGCTTGGCTCATTGACAAACCTGATTTGACATCATGCAAAATACCGTCACGGTCGATAAAGTCCAGAGTAACCTGATCATCAATCCGAAGTTCTTTCCTTCTTTCTCTTTGAAAGCCCTCTTCGTGTAACAGCCTACCTAACGCCACCTTATCAGAGTTATGCTCCATCTCCAGATGACGACAAAACAACCACAGTTTTCGCCGACAGACGAATAGATAGTTAATCATAGTCCCCGTCACCTTCATTCTAAAATATTAGAAGCCGGTTGATTGGTTAACAGGCCAAGCGTATCGTCATAGTGACAAGTGGTAAACCAACTATTCGTCTCTGTGTCTTGATAAACCTGATTATCTCTTTTTAACTTTTTAAACTGGAGATCAGAAATTGAAGCCATGTAAGACATAGCTTCATAGTATTCTCGTTGTTGAATTAATTCCAAATATTGTTGTTCAAACGAGGACGGAACAACTTCCCAGCTCTTGAATAAAGTATAAAATTCTTCCCGGGCTGATTTGTTTTCTACAAACGGAACCAGTTGCTTAATCTGACGCCGAAAGATTCTCTGGGTTTGATTAAACTCAGCTTCTTCTTTCTGGTTATATCCATCGGCATAAACCTGATTGATCAAGCCCTGAATTTTTGATTCGTCCAAACGACCAATACTTTTCAACACCTCTTTGGTAGCTTCGACTCTATCGGGATAAATCCAGCCATCGTTTTCACCTCCCTCAGAACAAACCCAGACCTCGGCAATATCCTGTCTTCCGGTCCTATTAACCCGTCCAAACCGTTGTATCAAAGCATCTATTGGGGCCGGCTCAGTAAATAAGACATCAAAATCTACATCCAAGGAGACCTCTACCGCTTGTGTAGCCACTAAAAGGTCATAATCTGACAACTCATTCTCTATTCTTTCACGATCCTTTAAAATAAAACGGCCATGCAACAACCCAGCTTTCAAATCTGGCTGATTTAACAGTTGAAACAGCTGTTGGGCTTGCACTACGGTATTACACACAGCCAACACCTTTTGGTTTTGTTGCAACTTGAGACGGATTTCAGGCAATAAACTGAATATGTCACCCGGATGGTAACAAACTTGATGCCGAGTAAATCCATCACGTTCTGAATCAGACATTTCCACTTCCGTCGATGGGCCAACCGCCTCGATTAGCATTTGTCGAAGAAAATCGGGCAAGGTAGCTGTCATGATGCAGAATTGGACACCGTACCGACTTTGCAAATACTGGATCATAACCAGTATTAAAGCCGCGGTATGTGGATCATAGGCGTGAATCTCATCGAAAATCATCAGGCTTTCTGACATCTCTGCCATTTGCAACTCAAAACCACGTAGGCCAAAAAATGCTTTTAGCAGTTGGAACGGGGTCAAGATCTTGTAAGGGCGATAAATCTTTCGGCTCAGGCTTTGAAGCTGGCGAGCTTGAAGGCGTCGTTCATGATTACTATATTGCGGGTCAGCCAGCGATTGATAAATAAAATAGTTAGCTTTACCGTGCAGCAATCCGATTTTTTCGTCACCGATCAAAGGCAATAATCGGCGATACATAGCGTTAATTGAGGCGGTGTAAGGCAAAATAAAGAACACTCTGCGACCTAGTTGTTGAAGCTGATTGCGCTCACTCCATAAAAGAGCGGCTTCTGTTTTGCCAGATCCGGTGGGAGCGGAAATAGTGATGTGGCCTTCAGTCTGGTGCGCCTGCTGTTGAAACCTCCGCCACTGTAGGAAAGTCTTTCCTTTCTCTTCGATTTCCTTGACTAGATACTGGCTAATCTGGGGCAAGGTAGTTAAGACTTGGTTCCTACCTGCTGACGCCAAGTGGTCGCAAGCGACAAGCGCACCACGTAACAAAGTACCGTAGACCTGATGAAGATCAGTTTTTTGGCTATTATCACGAGCCCTTTTGTAAGGGATAATAAAAGCATGATCGCCATTCACCATCAGGTCAATATCAGTCACGGGCTCGAATTTGGGTATCCAACCAGCGATCTCTGTTTGAATCTCGAACAGTTGATCCCAATTCACTGTTAACTCATCTTTTTTCAAACACCATTGCTGATAACCGGGATTGCTGGCCGGATAAGTTGGGTACTCTTGCCTTAAGACTTCAATGTCTTTATGATGAGTAATCACTGCTAACCCAATAGCATTTACCTCTTGTTCTGACCATTGAAGCCCAACAGTAAAACCAGCCGACAAAATTTCATGCCGATAGTTCCAACGTTCCTGGCTAAACAACTGTCGTTGAAACCCACTAGCGGCTTTGCCCAAGTCATGTAGCCCAACGGCCGAGAACAGATGAGCAAAAAAGTGATCATCACCTGCGATCTCGGCCAGGAAAGGCATTTTATCCGCCAAACTCTCAGCCACATCCAGCACTTTTCGAGTGTGCGAGATCAGGCTTTCAACCGGCTGGCTTTTAGCCAATAAAGTGTCCATAACAATCCAGGTCTAAAAGACTGATTAAACTTACTGGTGGATGAAGACCCCCCACCCCATCTCCGGGTCAATCCAACCGTCGCCCTGATAATCGGTAGGCTCAGTTACCAGACAAAAAGGCCGGATGCCTTGAGGTTGACGGGGTCGGGTGTTAGTAAAATGGGTAGGTAAAGCTAAAATCTGCCCGCCGACCTGATCCATCGGATAGGGCAAAAGCGTATTCTGATAGTTAACCTGGGCAGCCGCCGCCAACTCAATCACCTGCATCTTGACGACAGTGGCCAATTCAGTGGATCGACCTAACAAAAGTGGAAAGTGAGGGCAGCGTAAATCTGACTCTAACTCCAAGACCGGCGTATATAGATGAAGTTGGGGAGCAACCAGAAATTCACGTCGGCAAACGTTAGACTTGGCTTTCAGATATGGTTTGCCAAATTCATAGACAGTTTCCAGGTCCACGCTCTTACCAGCCGCCTGAAAAACGTAACCTAACGGCACTTGCTCAGGAAAAACCAGCTCGCCATGAGCAGCTGATAATAAGCCATAAAGAGTCGAGAGTGGAGGTAGAGGAAGTGTGGGCTGAAAACCACTGACAAACAGCGGATGGCGAAAAGAAGCTGTCCAGCCACTAATTTCCGCCCGCAAAACTTTCATCTTTAGGCTCCATCATCCGATAAGTACAAGCCTAAACCATCCGTGATTTGATGAATTACCTGGTTAGGCGTACTGTAAACAATCCTTTCGTCCGCAGCTTGCAGACTATCGAGGTCCGGTTCTAATTGATCCATGAATCCAGCTCGGCGACCAATATAAATCCGGTCTAGCCATCTGTCGCTATAGTCGTCTATTACCTGCTGAAGCGCTTCAATACTAAAACGACCCTGACTATTTTCCTCTACCATTACGTTCATGAAAGGGTGATTACCACCTTCTATCACTGACATCAGCAGCAATTTAGGAGTTACGTCTGTCAGGTGAAGCGTCAGGTTGGCTCCTCCCGACAGATAGGGCAAGGCCTGGATCGTTTGTTGAACTCGACGCAACCGAGTTTCATAATCCAACAGCCAATGCTGACCTTGCTGTGTCATGTTGACACCTGAATCCACCATTTTTTGCGGATAGTCTTCAGTTATGTTTTCATAACCACTACGATTAATAGCCGTGAATTGGCCCACAGAATCCAGATCCAACGAAAATACCCCCTTCAATGCCGAACCGTAAAATTGATGCTCGAATGGAACTGGGTCACCTTCATGCCTGGCCATGACACCGAAATCACTGGTAGGCCTTTGCGGTTCAATCGCTATCAAAGGAGAACATTTTAAAGGCGACAGCCGTGTCAGTGTTCCTTTCTTTTGAGCGCGCATATAGCCGAATACATCATCGTCGTCATATTCAGCCGGTGAGGCTTCAGTAAAAGCAATTTTCTTTTCCCTGGTTATAGGTGACACATTCCAATCGTCAAATTCTTGCTCTAAGGTAGAACGCCACCAACTACGCCAGGCTTGACCTGAGACATAGGGATAACTATCTCTCCCCTTTTGCATCGACTTGACGACCACAATGTTCTCGGTGGCCTGCCCCGCTTCACTACCAGCATTGTTAAGGGCAGAATGAGGGGCATCAATCACGACTAAGCCAATTAAGCATTTTGACATTATTCTTCCTCCATAAAATCTTCTTCCATTTCATCCGCTTCGGACACATAGTCCTTCTCGATTAGCCAATCATGTAACTGTTCATACAAGTGGAACAGTAGCAAGTCTCGGCTCTCTCTCCAGTTAGTAAATTCTTCACCTGTATTAGGGAAAAGATACTCCATGTACTCTGTCAGTGTGAATAAAGGTTCAGGTTGACCTTGAGCAATTCGATCCTGTATCAAGAACCGCAAAACATTGCGACATTCAGCATAAGACTTTGAGCGCTCCAACTGCTTCAGACGCCTATCTCTATCAGACTGACGAATAGTCTCAGCGATTGAATCGCCGATTTTTTGAATAGCTTCTATTCGGGTTAATTCCATTTGCCTTACCTCCTGTAAATAACAACTAAGTAACTGCCAGCCAGCCCTGACGTTCCTGGCCCTGCGATTCAGAAAAAAGCCCAGTATAGACTGCTGTTTTAGTAATTTCTCGAAGACCAGATTAAATTTATTTTTGTAATCATCCTCCGATTCCACCTTGTTCCAATCAACTTTCAGGTAACCTGCCCGTACCACTTGCAACCAGTCGGATTGAAATTGCCGTTGATAACAATAGCGTAGGAAGTTAAACACCTTGCTCGGTATTTGGTATAGATCCAGTTTAGGGTCTTGCGCATAGTTTGAAAAATCGTAGATTGTTAAAGATAAGTTTTCCAAATCATTTTCCTCTTCATAGCTAATCATCTCTTTAGCCATGAAGAAAAGGGCATTTTTAGCCTTGAAGTATCCTGGGTTATAGCAGCCGTTTATTTCCTGCCGACTATATTGCTGCTGAAGATCTTCAACACAGCGACGAGACCAGTACCTTTGAGCCGACCATATGTTGGCATGCATCATCAGAAATCGACCGGAGGTAGCAACTAAACCCAGAGGCAAAAACTGAACAGCCAAGGCACAAGCGGCACAATAGCCAACGCCTTCCTGGAAGGTGGGAAAAAAGTTGAGTAAGGCTCCGGATCCGGTAAGTGGTATATTTTGCCGTTTCAAGCGGACTTTTTTGCTGTCTCGGCGACCACAACCTAAACAATCCCCCATTGAGCCCAAAGGTTCAACTTGTCGCAAATAATCGTGGCATAAATCTTCAAGTAGTGCCACCCGATTTTGGTTCTTGAAGGAGGGGTTAACCAATACGCTGTTAGGATATATCGAGTGTAGATTTTTCCAGCCGGTTTCAGATTGCATCAAAGGCGCTACTTCTGCAACTAGTTGCTGCAGATACTGTTGATCTATTTCTTCTGGATCATCTATCCCCAACCACTCACAGATTGCGCAAACCGCTGCATCCACGAACGGGTTACCCATCAGGGCCGTAAAAATCATTTCGATTCTCTCCTTATTAAGTCGACCATACCAAAACCAAAACTGTTTTTGTCACCAAAGCCGGTTTCATAACCCACCTGAATCAATTCCTTGGAACCTTCCACTTGAAATGGACACATAATACCCCGTATTTTCTGATCTTTGAACTCGACTAATCGTGTTACTTTTCCCTGTCGTCGATGGATATATTCAGCATCAAAGCGGATTTTCAACTCGGTATCGGCTATATCTGTTTGATAAATAGCCTGATACTTACGCCGCAGATTCTGATGAATCAAGTCTGATATCTGTTCATCATCTGGCAAACAATAGTGAGTGGATGGCTGGCCTTGCCACTCTCGTTTGGTTGACATAGTCAGTGGCGCCAGGCACTTGAATCTCATCAGCGAATCGAATTCGGGTGCTTGAATAGCTGAGACAGCGGCCACCGGCAGTTGCTGCTGGCCCAAGTCGAGCCGCGGCTGGGTTAACAGAGAACTGGCCAGATGGGTTAAGAACTCATCTTTGGGTGAGGACAGATACCAACAGATATCCGACTGAAAGCAGATGCGGTCACCTTTGATTTGTCGACGTTGAGCCTGTAATTGGGAAAAGGTAAACAACTTAAATCGCTTCTGCTCCTGCCGGTATCCCTGCTGATGCAGGAAGCTG
>JASMLX010000208.1 GCA_030748495.1 Candidatus Poribacteria bacterium
ATAGCAGACCATCTAGAGGAAATAGGGGTCTAATTTTGGCTGCCCCCACGAAAATAGTAGGTGGATTTGCAACCGATGGCCGAACATACCAAGTCAGTCGGCCACAAACACGGCTCGCAGGCGTGGCAGTACCGAGCGAGACCGCATCTCGGCTAATTGCTAATGTGTGGAGTCGGGGGGAGTCCCAGAGATACGATGAAACTTTACAGATGGAAGCATGTGTTTTAGACTGGTGTCGATTCGATTTGGTTAGCCTCAGCGGGACGCTTTGTTTGTAATCTGAGTTTGTAACTTATAAAGAGGTTTCTGATGCGAATATTTGGGGTTGTGGTTGTTTTTGTTTCTCTTCTTTTTACTTTTCTGTGTTCATTTCAATTCATCCCTACAATACCAACCTTCATGAAGGGATTAATTGATCCGCCAAGCTTCATCTGCGTCATGGGCTTAGTACTAGGTGGTTGCCTGATAACCTACGGTTCAGACACGTACAACGGATGCGGTGCTATCTTAAAACCAACCCTTAGTCGAGACGAGGCTGCAATTGCAGTTGGTGTTTACAAACTAGCCGTCAGGATTTCTATCGGATCAGGTTTTATCGGCACTATGTTTGGTTGGATTTCCATGCTTGGGGCTATGGACAGTGGCAGTGGTGGTATGGATATGGGGGCAATCACACAAGGGGCAGCAGTAGCGTTGCTTACGACTTTATACGGGTTGGTGTTCGCCTTCTGTTTGTTTCTACCTTTGCAATACTACTTCCAACACCAGTTGGACCAGGACTCTTAAGGTTCAGGGTAGGGGGCAAGATAGACCAGGCAAAAAGATTCGGGAGTCCCAAGCACAAGAGTAGGCTAATAAAAAAACCTCATTCCACTTCCTGAGAAATGAAATGAGGCCACTATCTATCACTATTTAGAGGAGCCATTCAATGCAAAAGAATAACTCATCCATCATATCACCAGCCATTCAGATGGTAAAGGTAAGACCTGCCATGGTATGTCACATGAACAGAGATACAATAGACTATGTTTCTCAGTGAAGCGGGTGAAGGAGAATGTTGATGGAGGAGCAGTGGTTGACGGCTAACCAGGCAGCCGAATGGCTGGGTTGCAGTGTGCATACTATTTATCGCTGGATTCATGAGACCCATGATGGTACAGCGGCTAAACCGTTGTTGTTGAAACCCCGGTCTGACAATATGCGTGGGAGAGGGAAGAGTTGGCTAATCGGAAGCCAGTCCCTGTTAGTGGCTGATGGATCTGGTGAGCGTCGGCTTCCCTATGTCAAGGAAGTTCAGGACGGAAGTCGGATTGCGCTGACCACCAGGCATCATGGCCAGAAGGATACACCATCAAAGGTTCGGGCCGATAGGAAAAGATGGGTTGAGGGCTGGGCGGCCGAAGGTAAACCTTTAAATAAGGTGCTAGCTGTCTTTCCTCCCAGTTTACATGGCGAAATAGAGATTTATTATTACCAAGCGGTAGAGAGCGGCGATGATCAAGATGACATGTCCAAGATGGCAAGGCCAAAATGAGTCAGGAGTCCCTGAGGCAAGTAGACTATGATTACAAAAACCGATTGGAGGGTATGATGCGGCAGTTTAATTGGATGTTATTGGTGGTGTTGGCCTTTTCAGTGTACGCTGGAGATGAAAAGGCCGTGGTTATCAGAAGTGCGGAGGAGTTAAAGGGGATTACGGCCAAGAAGATCATTTGGAAGAAAGATGGGGCGGTAATGATGTCTATTCCGGACTCGGATACCATCAAACCTTTTTGGATCGACGCGACCGAAGTTACGATTGGTCAGTTTAAGAAGTTTTTAGCTGAATCAGATCACCAATTTAGTGGTGATTTATGGAAGGATATTTACGACGTGTCGTCTACTGATGATCATCCAATGATCTATATAAGTTGGCATGATGCCACGGCTTGCGCTAAATGGGCAGGTAAACGTTTGCCAACTGAAAAAGAATGGGAATTTGCCGCTCGTGGTGGCTTAGTAGGCAAAAAGTATAGTTGGGGCGACGATAAGGGTTTAGCTCGTGATTATGCCAACTATCAAGGAACTGATGGCAAAGATAAATGGCGGTATACGGCACCAGTAGGTAGTTTTAAACCAAATGGGTATGGGTTGTACGACATGGCGGGCAATGTCTGGGAGTGGTGTCAAGATTGGTATGACAGTGGTCAAGACCAAAAAGTGTTGCTGGGTGGTTCTTGGTTCTATAATACCTACTACCTGCGGCTGGCTAATCCGACCTCCTACCATCCGGGTATTAGGACTTATCGCTATGGGTTTCGATGTGTTGTGTCAGGATCGCCTTAAGAAATAGTATATAGATACTATTTCTCCCCTGACCCGTGCCAAGCACGGGCCTTTACTGGTCAATCAGCCACAAACACGGCTTGCAGGCGTGGCAGAACCGAGCGAGAACGCATCTCGGCTAATTGCTAATGTGTGGGGGGTGAGTGTGGGGGAGTCCAAGATGGGGAAGTCGAAATGAGTCAGGAGTCCCAGAAGCAAGTAGACCATGATTGCAAGAACCTATTGGAGGAGGTATGATGCGGAAATTTAGTTGGATGTTGTTGGTGTTGTTTGCCTTTTCGGTTTACGCTGAAGATGGTACATAATCTCTGCTTGAATGGTATATGTTTACAGACATTAATCCGGTACAGCATTCAACTGATCCACATTGATTCTTACGTTTGAGGGCGTCGACTAGAAAATCGTGATCCTGAAAATAAAAGTCAGAAACTTGGAGTGCAAGCACTATGTCATTAGATGAGCACAAAATAACTCGTATTGAAAGTTTTACATTTCGACGTGAATTTCCCCGATATATGGGACATAATGCTAAGGCTGGTCCCCACGGAAAAACTGGATTTGAAAAGATTAGACGCATTCATACCAATCAGGGAGCGAGCGGTATCGGACGTTCTGCTTCTCCTGACGAATCCGTTTACTGCTTCATTGGTTGTTCCGTAGAGAATCTCTTCGACCCGGCAATAGGAACTGTCGTCGAAGCTGGCTTTCTTGATGCTCCGCTGCACGATCTCGCTGGACACATTCTCCAACAGCCGGTCTGGAAAATGATGGGCGCCCGTGCAGATAATTCGATAGAAATCTATACTGGTGGAATCTACTTTGATGATCTTGATCCACTAGGCTCACCCCGGGGTATCGATGCTGTTCTTGAAGCCTGCCAGCAGGACTTCGAGGCCGGACATGCCCATTTCAAGTTAAAAATTGGTCGTGGATTCAAATTCATGGAGACGTCAAAAGGAGATCAACGGGACATCGATGTTACCAGGGTGGTCCGCGATGCGTTTCCAAATTCAAAAATTCTCATTGATGCCAACGACGGATATACTTTGCCGCGATTCCGTCGCTATTTTGAGGCTGTGTCAGACTGTGAAATCTACTGGGTGGAAGAGCCTTTTATGGAAACAGTTGAAGACTTGGAAGCACTTCGGGCCTTTCTAAATGATATCAGTCCACAGACTATGATCGCCGATTTTGAAAGCCGGAACGGTAGAAATGAACAACCACCATCACCATTTGGGCGATGGCGGGCAGATCATCTGGCAGAACTTTATGAACTGGGTAGCAAGGGGCTTATCGATGTGGCACTGATGGATGTTGGCAGTATGGGATTAACTGCCTGGCGAAAAGTTATGCCGCTTTTAGAAGCCAATGGTATTAAAGGTTCACCGCATGCTTGGGATGCCCCCCTCAAAACAATATATGCGGCACAAGTAAACTGTGGTCTGGGAAATGGTGAAATTGTTGAAGGTGTTCCGGGCTTAGTTGTTGGAGTCGATACGTCGACCTATACACTAAAGAATGGCATTCTGACGCTTCCTGACCGACCAGGTTTCAGCCTGTCAATTGACGAGAGTCAGGTGCTGGAGTATTCAGACAGCGGCTCTAATTAAAGTGAGTCACAGGATCGAATTAATTACCCTTTACCACTGGTCAATCGGTCACAAACACGGCTCGCAGACGTTGCAGAACCGAGCGAGAACGCATCTGGGCTAATTGCTGATGTGTGGGGTCGGGGCGAGTCCCAGAGGCACACTCTCACTAGTTAGCACCATACGATGAGACTTTACAGATGGAAGCATGTGTTTTAGACTGGTGTCGATTCGATTTGGTTAGCCTCAGCAGGACGCTTTGTTTGTAATCTGAGTTGTATTGAGAAAGAGGTTTCTGATGCGAATATTTGGGTTTTTGATTATTGCTGTTTCTCTTTTGATAGTCATTTTAAGCGCATTTTTTGGCTTGCCTTTACCATTCTTCCTGAAGGGCTTAATTGATGTCGCAAGTCTTATCTGCGTCTTGGGCCTAGTGCTAGGTGGTTGTCTGATAGCCTATGGTTCAGAATGGGGAGTTGCCTTCAATCCTCGTCCCAACCGAGAAGAGGCTGCTATTGCGGTTGGTGTCTACAAACTAGCCGTCAGGGTTTCTATTGGGGCAGGTTTTATCGGCGTTATGTTCGGTCTGATTGCCATGCTTGGAGCTATGGGTGCTGGCAATGGTATGGATATGGGCGCATTGACAGGAGGAGCCGCCGTAGCGTTGATTACGGCTCTATACGGGTTGGTATTCGCCTTCACCTTATTTCTACCCTTGCAATGCTACTTTCAACACCAGTTGGGCAAGGATTCTTAACGTTCGGAGTCGAGGGGAATGTCCAAGATGGACAAGACCAAAAAGGGTTAGAAGTCCAACACATCGAGTCAATAAGCCACAAATATTGCTCTCAGGCGTTGCAGAACCGAGCGAGATTTAATCTCGGCTAACTGCTGATGTGTGGGGGGAAATCCAAGATGGGTACGCAACCTGGGGAGATGATGCGGAAATCTCGAGCACCTTTACAAGCGCCAAAAATCTTGTTATATTCCGTCAACCTCTGGTTATGCAAAATCCCTAGGGGGTTGATGGAAATCGTCAAGTCGTAATCGAATAAGGTCACAACTTGGGTTAATATTCAACCAAACTTCAGTCAAAAAGAAGGAGAATTAATATGATTCGAGACTCCGTTGTATATGTCAGTGTCCTCCTTATGACGCTGATATTCATGGCACAAAGTGACGCCAAAATCGACCCTCAATCCGCAGCCGGTGTTTGGCTCTTTGATGAGGCGTCAGGTAAAGTTGCTAAAGACAGTTCTGACAACGGTTATGATGGAAAGTTCATGGGGAAGGGTAATCCGAAATGGGTCGAGGGAAAATTCGGTAAAGCGTTGGATTTCAACGGTTCAACGGATTATGTTGAGGTAGACAATGAGCCGGGCTTAAACATCACAGGTGATATTACAGTTGTGGCGTGGATTTTTAAAAGACCGGCCAAGCGTGGTACGATTCTTGGCAAATGGAAACAAGTTGGCGATGTTTGGTCATACGTCCTTTACGATAGAGGAGAACCCGGCGGCGGTTGGCGGTTGCGTTGGGATGACGAGAGCCAAACCAATTTGGAAGGTCCATACACATTCCCAGACCTAAAGTGGGTTCACAATGCAGCAACCTATGATGGTTCGGTGATGAAGGTTTTTGAAGATGGGAAAGAAATCGGGCAGGCAAAAGCCGCACGTAAAAAGATCGATGCGACAGACAATCCGGTATGGATCGGCAATGATGGTTACCAACAGCATTTCAATGGTTTGATTGACGAAGTTGCTATCTTTAATGTAGCACTTACCGTTGATGAGATTAAGCGCGTCATAAAGCTGGGGCTATCTGAGGTGCTGGCGGTCTCTCCACCGGGGAAAATTGCGCTTACATGGGGACGCATCAAAAATGCCCGCTAATAGCCTTATCGGTTGTTACCAGGGATTTCACCCCTCAAACCATAGATAGTCCACCGCTCCGATGGCTACGACTTTGAACTCGGTGATGCCTTCGTCTCTGCTTAATCGTTCCTGAAACAGGTCGTAACTGATCAGCATAGTTAGGGATTCGACACCAGGATAGCCTTTAGCGTTGCAGGAACGATCGAGAGCGAATCGGGGCTAACTACGGATGTTCAGTTTGATAACGGCTTCTGTTAATGCTTGTAGCGCCGGCACGCCGAAGGTGGCAAGATGATAAGCAGATAGCCAAGATGTGGGGGAGATTACCAGATGGGCAAGTCGAAAACGAGGGGGAGTTCCAAGCGAGAGATTGCTAACAAATTACTCTCTCATCATTTCCATTGCCAATCGGTCGACTTCCTCTTTAGTGGGTACACCACCAGCGTTGATAATCTTGGAACGCGCTACGGACCGAGCTTCATTTAGGAATGCTACCATCTGGTTAATTACGGCGGATTCACCATCTTCATTGCTTATTTTGGCTCCTTCGACTAAGAGGTTTTTTAGAAGTGTCATCATTGAGGTGGCATGCGTAAGGTTTTCTGAGTAAGTTTCCATCTCATTAGTATCAACTCCATCATAGGATTCAGTAGCGCCGTTGATTTCGTTACGCAAATGTTCAAGGCGTTCATTGGATGCATGTAAAACTACTTCGAAAGCATCGCTAATTCTCAGCATTCCTGGCAGGAATTCGGTGGAAACAGTTTCTTTTTGCTTTCTCCTTCGGCGTCTTTTTCGAGGGCCTTTAATGGAATTTTCACCTTTCAGCCATTTCAATTGGCTATTAGAACTGCCTTTAGGCGTTGCAGTAACGATCGAGAGTGAATCTGGGCTAATTGCTGATGTTCAGATTGATAACGGCTTTCTGTTAGTGCTGGGGGCCACGCCGAAGGCAGCGATAGACAGGTCGACAGCCCAGATGGGGCTCTGTTATGGGGGCTATGGAACTTAGAGATGGATGTTGTCTGATTATCGAATCAGAGATAAAACGTTCTGCGATAGGCTGTTGGCTTGAGCCAGCATAGCCGTGCCCGACTGGGTCAGTATTTGCGTGCGGACTAGGTTACTGACTTCCACAGCAAAGTCAGCGTCACGGATAGTGGAGAGAGAAGATTCAGTGTTTTGGCGTACTTTCTATCAAAATCTCGTTTTCTGGATAAGGAGTATCTAATTACAACTGTTTTTTAATCCTGGCCCAAGTCGCAGTTAGTTTTCCTAACGGCTGAACAGATAGACCTTTGACTTTTGGTCCCTCTGCCTCAAAATCGTCGTATTGCGTAATCGTGTTTTCATGGGCTAGGCCGATACGACCAATGGGCATTTTACCGAAGCTGTGCCGATTTACCTCTTTACCCTTTTCGCCGTAGATAACCACATCTTTTCCTTCAATCGATACGGTATAGAGGATGATCACACCTCCGGCCTTGACCCGTCCGTCGGCAATCTCACCAAAGTTTTGTTCACCTCCAGCAAGTGCACTCTTTTCAATAGTCCAATTGCCACGGCCAATCCTTGCACCGGCGTAGTAGACTTCATCATCGTCAACATAGGCAAAGATGGTATAGCAGTTGGACCAGCCACCGCCCTTATCCCTGCACTTGACTTTCATGGAAAGTCCATCGTGGGTTTCGATATCGGAGAAGAGGACAAAGGAACCCTGACCAACGGCTGGACTGTTGCTTTCCCACCAACCATCTTCTATTTTCCAATCTCCTTTTTTAACTTCCCATAGTTCCTTTGTTAGGCGGGCATCTTTAAAATCATCCTTTAACGTATCTGCTGTAGTTAAAGAGGCAACCAGAGTAGTAAACAAACTAACAAAAGTGAAGGTGACAGCGAGAGTAAACCGTTTCATTAGAATATCAAACTCCCTTATTTCAGTGGTTTAATAAATTTTGAAAGTTACAACTGACAGTAGATTCTCAGCCGTTCAAATTCAATGTTACCAAAAAAGGTGAAAAATATCAAAGGATCGGGAGAACGACCGTAAGCGTCTGAAATCGTGTGTATGAACGGGTGGAAGCTGGCTTCATATCTCAGTGATAGCAATAGGTTTAAGCTACTTGGGAGGAGTATGATGCGGAAATTTAGTTTGGTGTTGTTGGTATTAGCTGTATGGATTGGGTGTCAAAAACAGATTGAAGTCACTCCAAAAGAAAAGTCTATCGAGGTGATCAAAAAAAGAGCCGAGGTTTTTATTGCAGGTGATGGAAGTGTGGTGGTTGGAAATGTTGAAGGGCTAAAGGGAATTACCGTTAAGGAGATCACTTGGAAAAAGGATGGTTCCCAAATGGTTCGGATTCCACTAAGGTTTGTTAAGCCTGCTGTTTATGATGAA
>JASMLX010000209.1 GCA_030748495.1 Candidatus Poribacteria bacterium
GGTATACACCGGGATGGATTGAAAACCATCTTCCTCCAAGCAAGGATCGTTATGAAGCCAATTATAATAGTTATTTGGAAAAATACGGTGAAGATAATGCGCAATATCTCATGGAAATGGAACAGAGTTGGTTTAAGGAGTATAAAACTGCAGTCTATATCGATCTTGGGGTAGAGGTAATACAGCAGAATATGAGGAATATACACAGGATTGCGCAAAATACCTTGAGTGGGAATATGACAGGTTGGGCGGCGATGCAACCATAGTTAAAAATCTTGTTAAAGGTAACTGGAATGAAGAGACCTTTCTTATTGTTGAGCCAAGCCATATGATTAAAGCAACAAATGATGAGAATATTATGGAATCAGTTGAACAAAACCTCGAACAGTGTTAACGTTAGTTAGAACTTTAACGAGGCTTGAAGTTTTAACTGAAATACAAGTTCAGGTATAGAGAATAGGATGGTTCGGCATGCCGTCTTACTATTTTGACAAATGGGGCATACTCTAACTTTTCAATAGATCGGGCAGATCAAGGCTAACCTCACGCCCAAGATCGGTTGACCGATAAATGGCGTCGAAGATCAGGTTAGTATAGAGAAATGTGTCAGCTGGAACCGGGGAGGGCAACCCGTGCTCAATGGCCTGGATAAACTGCTTAACCTCATAGTCGATGTCGATCGAACCCGGTGGCAGATCCGTTGGCGTTAACTCAGCTAGATCGCTATACCCACCGTGCATCAGACGTAACTTGGGGTTCGAAAAGGGGTAGATCTCAGCGCTACCGCGACTGCCGGCGATCCGCACCTGCCACTGCTCCTTGAAATTGATGGCCCAGGAATGGGCAAAAAAGAGTGTTATCCCCTCTTCAAAACGGACCAGCGCCGTACCGAAATCTTCCACGTTAAATCGCTCTGCCTCCCAACCTCCATCGGGAGAGTGACCGAATATATTAGCGGAGGTACCGGAGACCGAAACAGGTGTCGGGTGCCCCATTAAGTACAGAGCGGTATCGAGGGTGTAGACACCGTTATCCATAAAGGCGCCCCCACCGGCGGTCTCCTTTTGAATAAAGGTTCGGCCGGGAATTCCCCTGTGTTGCCAACCGATCGCCTCGGTATAGTAGATCTCACCCAGTTTTTGGTCATCGATAAAGGCTTTAGCTGCTAAGACTTCAGGCATAAACCGCCATTTCATCCCAACCATCAGGATTCTATGGTTTTGGCGACTGGCTTTTACCATTTGAATCCCCTCTTCAGCCGTGGCCGCCATCGGTTTCTCAACCAGGACATGTTTGCCTGCGTTGAGTGCATCGATGCTCGGCTGACAGTGTGCCCTAGTAAAAGTGCAAACACTGACCGCATCAATTTGATCCAACTGCAGCATCTGCCGATAGTCGGAAAATGCGTGTTTAACTCCCCATCGGTCGGCGGCCAATTTCGCCCGCTCGTAGTCCAGATCGGCTACGGCTGTAATTTCGACCTGATCTGATAATTGTAAATAGCCATTGGCGTGAGATTGCGAGATACCACCTGCCCCAATAATACCGACACCTATCATAAAGTTTACTCCTTCAAAATTAACGTACTGTTAAAGACCACCAGATCAAGTCGTAGAATAGAGGCAATACTAGACGAGGGAAAACGGGTGTAGGCATTCGCTTTCGTCAGTTTGTTTACCCAACTGGAACAACTCCATTTTCTGACCGGAATCTGATACCATAAGAGGCTCCAAGTGTTCCAACACACACTAACAGACTGCAAGCCGTGTCGTCAAGCATGTCTTTTTTGAGACCGAATTTACCAGATTGTGGTTTCAAATTAAACGGAACCAGTAGCAGAGCCACTTTCGAATCCCAACATTCCTTCCAAGCTATACTGTTGGCAGAATTGGAGCCAGACATGTAGGGTGGAAAGTACCACTCCTAGCGGGAAGAATCTTAGTCAACAAAACAAGTATATAGCTGATTTTCTACGTCTCTTCCTCTTTAATGGGGTGGTCCGGTTCCCAGCGAAAACTGATACTGCCAGGATCGACATCAGGATTGCGGACCTTGATAGTAGACTGCCCCTCCGTTCTGGATTTAATCGGTGTATCATAGCTGGGTTGGTTAATAAACCGATCTATTGTGAGACGCATCTCGATTGAGGTAGTAGGCGGCAGAGACACTCTTAACCACTTTCCTTCTATGGTGTGTGTGTCTCCTTCGGTTTCAACACGACGCAGATTGTGTTGCCCAAAGGCGCCGGTCTGCAGATACAGGCTTTGATTGTGGATTGGGCTCAGGTTGACCAACTGAAGACGAAAACTTTCCTGCGGGGGATTCTCGAATTCGATCTGATCGATCAGTGCAGCAACATTTGGTGGCAACCCTGGGCGTTTCTGATCAGCGTCGAAATAGCGAAGGCGAGACTGAACCAATCCGCCGTGATATACCGGATTTGGAGTGCCGGTCGTCAGTTGCAACAGGGCGTTACAAATGACCGGATTCCTCGAAATCCAGTGCTGAATGTAGACTTTATCCGGTGCCACATCGTCGTCCCGTATCTCGTCCAAAGCTTGTGATACAGCGTTATAACTGGTTTGCAGGATACGCTCGGGATAATCGGGTGCATTTCCATTGACAAAGCGAAACCAACCGGCATTTCCTTCACCTCCACGGGCTGAAAAGACGTGGTTGAGCCTATCTGGATCGCCAACCCGCAGAATGCGATCTGCATCAGACGCAGCCCCCGACATGCACCAGAGTTGCACGGGCAGTTCCGGTGACATTGGCCGAAAGTCGTTCCAACCTGAATCGTTATGCCGATACGGGATCTGCCATTCGCCGCCAATTTTCTGCCGAAGATCCCAGAGATGATCCAGTTGAGACCTGGCCAGATCCAACATCCGGTCGTCACCTGTCAGCAACATTGCGTTTTGCCCGGCCACTGTCAGGGCCTCCAGCAGTACCGTGCCCCCATGCGGCCAATGCCAACCGTAGTATCCGCCCCACCACTTGCTGTCCATATATTCGCCGATCTGGCCAGAAAGGCCGATATTGTCCGGTACAATACCGTTATTGGCTAGTGTTCTTTCTTGCCAAGCGTCGAAATAGTCAAGCACCCAGGTTTTATATTTTTCCTGACCGGTGTACAGGTAAGCGTGTGTTACCAGGGTGGTGGCAAAAAGATTAATCGGGACGTCTCCCCTGGCCATTCGCTGGTTGAGGACGGTCAAAATCTTTTCAAAGACAGCGTCATCTTCCCAATCTGCTGCTGGGCCGGGGACACCGGGGATATCCTCATAGGGTAAAGGGAAGACATGATGGCCTAGTACCCACCGGTGGGTTGACCAATCCTCGGCCGTCATTTGGAGTTGGGCCCCTCGACTGCCGTTAATCGGTGACTTGATCAGACGCAGATCTGAGTCGTAGTTATCAGCCTCTGGATCGTCTCCAGTATAAAAATTGGCAAAGCGGACCGACCGCTGATAATCTCGAAGCGTATAAGGATCCGCTAAGGCCAAGAAATAGAAATAGAGGTAGCTCTCACCGTGGTGCATCCAGTCGTAATAGGCGTCGAATTCCCGGTAGAGTTGTCCATACTCGGTGAATTGCCAGGTGACCGCCTCCCACTGTTTGCGCCCTAGGTGCCGATAATCCTCCGCGCCACCGAGGGCATAAAAAAGGGGAAAGGTATAAAAACTCTCATAAGCATCATCTGAACCATCCATACCAGGCCAGTGATCGCGCCAAACGATAGTGCCGTCTTCTCTGGTGTACTTGTCCAGAAACAAATGACCGGCTTCGTTCATAACTTCAATTAAGTGGCGTTGGAGAAGTGCCCAGGTAGGAGGCACCGACTTTTGGGTGGCAGTAACGGTCAACATTGAACAATAAACCTCTCTCTGCTTCTTGCCTGCATGAGGTTGCGCTAGATCGTAGGTCTCATTATATCACAGATACAACAGGTAACTACTAATTTCTACTTGACACGGATGCCGTTATCGCCTATGATCAAATTAACAGCGATCAGCCGTTATCTCTTCGTTCAATCAGCCGAACCATCCGGCTGACCAGAGGGTAGGAGGACCGCTCAGTCCACAACCTTTTTATTTTTGGAGGATATTAGATGTCAAAAAAAATGAGTCTTTGTGTTTTTTCGGCCTATGTTATGGTATGTTTCTTCTCTTTCTCGCCCCCTGTATTAGCCGTTGATATATTCAAGGTGTCCAATTACGCCAAGGGAAAACAGATCTGGTTCGAAGCGGAAGCTTTCGACGAGAGAAGTCCCAATGAGAACTATAAACTCGGTGAGAAAGAGAAAGCGGTCAAACCGGAAAAAGACGCCTTTGGCGATATCGTCACTAATACGGGTGGCAAAGGGTGGCTACTTTACAAGTTTGATATTAGTCGTGCTGGCGGTAAGGCCGGTGAGTGGCGTTTTATCGGGCGGGTAGTGAATCCCAAGAACCACTCCGATTGGTTATGGGTACTCGGCGACGATGGTCCCAAGATTCCAGACAAGGAACCCGCTTTTGTCAGACCTGATCATATTATCTTTGAGGAAAATATCCCTCCACCATTTACATGGAAGAAAACAGGTGACTTTGGCAAAGACGGTGGCACTGTCAATAAACTGAAAAAAGGTGAGAACACGATGATGATCTGGACCCGTCAGAGTAGTATAAATGTTCAGTACGACGTGTTTTGCTGGTCATCAGACCTTGAATATCAACCGACGGACGACGACTATAAAAAGGCCAAGGAGAAAACGATGGCTGTCGAACCGGTGGCAAAGTTGACCACTGCCTGGTCAACCATCAAAGCCAGTCTGAATTAGCAACAATAGGTAAGGCAGTGTCGGGGCTAATCAGGCTCAATGATTATCCCCCGCTGCCATCCGAATTCAAAATCCGAGCCTAAAGATCCCGGATTGAAATCTACGACAGTTCCATCTGAAAACCCCTGATGTTTTTCATCGAGGACATAAAATGGATCAGCAAACTGACAACATCCGCATTCCATCCGAACCCTTTCAGACTTTTATCAGTAGGCTATACCAAAGCGTAGACATCCCTGAAGCAGATGCTGACACGGTGCCCACATGCAGGTTGAAACAGACGAACGGGGGGGTTATTCGCATGGCACTCGTGCCTTGCCTGGCTATGTACGCAGTATCATCAAAGGCGAAATCAATCCCAAACCGGCTCCACGCGTATTGACAGAGGCTCCGGCCACAGCCCTTATCGATGCCGATAATAGCTTAGGGCACGTTGCGGGTGAATATGCCATGAAAATGGCGATTGAGAAAGCTGATGCCACCGGATTTGCCGCCGTCGCTGTGCGGAAACAGCAACCACTACGGCGCGGCCACCTGCTTCGCCATGATGGCGTTACCGGCCAAGATGATTGGCTTCAGCACCACCAGGAGCCAGTGTGGTACCATACGGTGGCTCCTCCGGTCTTTTGGGGAATCACCCCATCGCTTATGCTATTCCTACCCGAGTAGAACCGCCAATTGTGCTTGACATGGCCTGCGGTTGGATAGCCTGGGGACATGTTGGCACCTATGCCATCGAAGAGAAACAACTACCGTTCGGTTGGGTACTGGACGCCGACGGTAAGCCGACACAGGATCCCAGTCTAGCGCGGGGAATGTTGACTATCGGAGGATACAAAGGGCACGGATTAGCAATCGTGATGAGCATTCTCGGCGGAGTGTTGACGGGAGGTCTGGCCGCTTGTAACCGAAAGCCAGAAACACCACCGGAATTGGCACGGCGTGGGCATTTCTTTTACGCCGTTAAGGTCGATAATTTCAGTTCTATAGATGAATTCACGGCAGCAGTAGATGAGGAAGTCCATACTATCCGCAATGCCGAACGTGCCGACGAGGTTGATCGAATCTATCTGCCCGGTGAGATTGAATGGTTGCGCCAACAGGAGGCTCAGCGTGACAGTATCCCGCTACATCAGAAGCATCTGAAAGCACTGGAAGACCCTGCCGACGAGTTGGCAGTTGAAGTATTCTGGAGGTAGAAAGAGCTCGATTCAATTTCCATCTGCGGTTCTCAAATTGTAGCCACTACGTCTGATCTAGAACTTTATCGTCGATGAGGCGTAGGGCAAACCTGGTAGTAACGTGGCATCTACTTCACCTGCAGATGACCCCCTCATCTGGGTCTAAATCCATATTCTTGCCAGGATTATAGGAGACTACAATGAAGCAATATCGAACCTGCATCGTCGGACTGACAGGCATCGGTTCTGGTCACCCATTGACCGGCGGTGAAGATGGGTACGGGACGACCGTGCCCCATTCCCATGCCGCTGCATATGCCTTCCTGCCGGAGACGGAGATCGTCGGGGTCTGCGATTTACGCCAGGATCGGTTGGACCAGTTCAGGGAGGTCTGGTCGGCATCGCTGCCTGCATTGGGCTACTACACAGACTACCAGCAGATGATCAACGACCTGCAGCCGGATATCCTCAGCGTCGTGACTTCTGATAATCGTCATGCCGATATTGTCGTATTCGCTGCCGAAGCCGGTGTCGGAGGGATCTTCTGCGAAAAGCCGATCGCCACTACGCTAGCGGATGCAGACCGAATGATCGAAGCGGTGGTCCGAAACGGTGTGGCGATGACGATTAACCATTCCCGCCGCTGGCGGCCTATCTTCCGACCTGTCCTGAGCGCATTGAAAAAAGGGGCCATAGGTCAACTACGGCGCATCGTCTGTTCTTACGGTGGCCCAAGAGCCATCCTCTTTCGGAATGGGACTCACATGATCGATACCATGTGTATGTTTGCCGGTTCGAAGCCGCAATGGGTCTTCGCTGAATTGGAGGAGGGATATGAAAACTACTGGCCTTACCAGGGAGATGGCGGCCGTAACCCGGACCTGGAGCCATCGGTATCGGGTTATATCCATTTCGAAAATGGGGTGTGCGCCTTCTATAACAATGCCAAAAAGATGTTCGGTCGGCGGGATTGGGATCTGTTCGGCACAACGGGCTGTATCACTGTCAACGACCAGCACGCCTTCATCGAGACCGAGCATGGTACCAAAAAGATCGACTGCCCGCACAATACCCGTGTTGACTCACCTGCCGCCATCCGCGAGTTAATCGGCGTCATGGAGAAGGGCGGGGAGACCTGTTCTCCGCCAGCACAAGGGAGACGGGTACTGGAAGTTCTACTGGCGTTTATGGCTTCTCAAAAGAGAGGTAATATCAGGATCGATCTCCCATTGGATGAAAACGCTGTGTGATAGTCGTCGGTTCGAGTAGTAGTTCTGCGATTCACCTTAGAAAAACGACTGGAAAAAGGCTGGCGGATAGTTATGATACCTATTTGCTGGAACGGCTACATCGAAGCTCATCCACTATCGGTTGGCGAAGGACTTCACAGTCATCGGTATTAGAACGGATGTATTCGGCCAGAACTTCATAATTTAACCGGTGCTCGATATCGGGTAAACCTTCAACTTCCAGCTGGATTCTGGTCTGTCCGGATGAATCGGTTACCGGTTGCAAGTGGTGAATCTCCCCACGCACCCGGATTGTGGTCAGCAGACAACGGTGCCAGCCGGAGGATTTGCAGATCTCTATAACCCGGTTTTCGAAGGCTTCATCAGGAGCGAAAAGACGATCAAATAGCTCACTCAGTGCAGGTTTCCTGCTACTTATTTATAATTAACCAGGCAGTTCCGGTCATCCATGACCCGGTTGAGATCAGAGCCGTTGTCGGCGATACAGGTGTCGAGGCTTAACCGGGGCAAATTAGCGCCGGCAGGATTAATGAAGTCAGCTTCATGTTGGGCAATGGTTCGATACAGTGACTCCGGACAGATGGAAGCCGGTGGCTCGAGAATCCAGTTCCTCTGGGATTTGTTTTAGGATTGGAGGTAAAAGATTACCACTATAAAGAAAGGGTAAAGTCGTAAAAGAGCCACTAAACATGGCACCTTTCAAGTGGTTTAAGAATGAGTTTTTTCGGTCATTGAATACTAGCATTTCTATGATTGTATCTCCAAACATA
>JASMLX010000020.1 GCA_030748495.1 Candidatus Poribacteria bacterium
ATGGTAAGCCATTCTCTCCAATTTATCAGCTGCTTCTTCAAATGCCTCACCAATTGGTTTATTACCTTCAATCAGGCTAAAAAACGTTCTGGTGAAAGAAGAGCTTCTAGCTATCTTAGATTGTTTGTCCCCTCTGGCACTGGCAATGATGGTTCTATCTTTATCTGCTAGGACTGATTTTACCCCATCTTGACTGATGAAATTACCAGAGTAGCAGGCTTCAATTACCAAAATTACTGGGGTTCCATCTGGTAGTGTTTCCAACCAGGTGTCTAGTAATTGGGGTGAAAGGTATTTCTCTTTAGTGTCAGTTTTCTCCAGAAGAAACTTGTCACCTAAGTTATGAGAAAGCAGGTAAATATACAGTGGCACTTTAGAATTGACCTTCTTCTTAGCCCAGTCTGTAATGGCTTTTTCTAAAGTTTCCAAGGTCGTTACAGTGTCTGCACCTTCAATCCCACTCAAACTGGGGGATAGAAATTGGATATCATCTTCATCTTTGAATTGCCTTTTTAGGAAGACATTGTGAACATAACTGGCCACACTACTAAAAGTCTTCCACTCAGAATTGACCTCAGGGCTACCACCACCAAGTACTATAATTGCTTTCCCCACTTCTGCTGTTACATTGACAGTCAGGGTTTTGGTGACACTTTCATAGCTATCATTGCCAGACCAGGTGGCAGTTAAATCCCAATTGCCTGCAAGATTGAACTCCACCTTTTGTTTGAAAATACCCAGCTCACTACTCTTGATGTCAGTCAAGGTAGCCACACTGCCATCAGGCTTCAGCATTTTGAGAGTGATTGGTTGTTCTGAAAGTTCTGGGGCTAGTATCCCCACCAGCTCTATCTCACTGCCCAACAAAGCACTATCTGCATTGCTAAAGGCAATGACAGAATTTCCTTTGTCTACCTTAAATTTGGTGGTACGTTCAGAGCCTTTCAG
This sequence comes from Candidatus Poribacteria bacterium, assembly GCA_030748495.1. Taxonomy (GTDB): domain Bacteria; phylum Poribacteria; class WGA-4E; order WGA-4E; family UBA9662. Next base: position 949 of record JASMLX010000020.1, read on the forward strand.
TGTTCTTGTATCAGACAAGGAAGCCTTTATTTCCCATTCTCCCACTTCATCAGGTTTGAATGGGACTGCCAGCTGGTAATTACCTTCTTGTGTGGTTTTAACTTCAAACTCTGGAGCCTCTCCAGCTGGTGATACCAAGGACAGCTTGATGGTAGTATTTTCAGGCATTTCCACTGCTGATTCTGACAGAGTCACTACTTGTCCCAAGACCTCTAATGCTTCTCCTAGTTGTACCTCTTTAGGCTTTATGATTAGGGTTAATGTCGTCAGCTCTAAATCTGTGGATTCCAGCTTGGCTTTAAGCACTAGCTTATTAGTACTGCCAGAGGAGCTAGTGGCTAGAAGGATTATTTCGTAATCCTTGACATTCTATATCCTTCTCCACAGTCAGTGTTACCTGTGAAGTTTTAAGAGCGTCCTCAGCTGATAAGGTCACCTCCTTGGGATCAAAGTCAGCTTGGACTCCTTTGGGCAAGTCTGTGGCAAACAGTGTTACTGTGTCAGCAAACTTATCTTTGCCCTCCAACTTAACCAAGTAAGAAACAGTGCCTCCTGGGTTTCCTGTTAGCTCTGGCTTCAAGGAACTGACTGTGAATGTAGGAGTCACCTTTGGCTTTTCTGTCAATGCCAGCTTGAGAGTGCCAGTTTTTCCATTACTGGCCTTGGCTGTGATGATCACCTGTAATGCTTTGGTGCTGGCTGTATAGGTAGAGCTGTATAGGTGCCATCAGCTACTAGGCTGGTTGGATCTGCAGATAGCTCTAGGGTCTCTACTAGACTAGGAGGGTCTTCTACCTTCAGCTGCAGTGATAGCTTCTTGGTCAGATTATCCCCACTAGTAGCTAGTATAGTGAAAGTGTGGGTTTTGATTGCCACCTCCTTTGAAAGTGTCAATTCTAGCTTAGTCTTTTGGCTGGCATTTTCCTCAGTTAGCTCAACACTCTTGGTTGTGAAATCAGCTGTCACATTGGCTGGGAGATCTGCTGTGGTTAGAGTAACTGTGTCTTTAAATTTATTCAATCCCTTAAGGTCTATGGAGTAGGTAACCTTTTGACTTGGGTTAGAGACTTGAAACGTTTTGCTACTGCTCAGGGTAAGGGTAGGCTGCAAAACACCTTTTTCCCTGGTTGTAAATTTTATAGTTCTATCATTCAATATCAATAGGTTTCTAGCCAGGTCTTTGACCCCACCAAACGTGATAGCATAAGTTGTTTTATATGACAATTTTTTACCAGCCAGTGGAATCAAAATGAATTTTCTACCTTCCCAACTGGCTTCTGTTGGTATAATCTCCCCATCTTCGATCTTTAGTTCCCAAGCAGAGGGATTAACTTTTTCACTGAACTCAATCACGATTCCCTTTTCATTGAGTAGAGTTGGATCAACATCTTTTCCACCATCCATAACATTCCCACCAGAAATTTTGGGTGGGATTTTATCCTTCGTGGTAAATGTCACTGTGTTCTGTTTTAAATCTCTACTATGCGGATCTTTGACACCAGTTAAACTGACGATGTAAGTGGTATCGTGTTTTATCTTTTTTCCTTCAGCCAAAGTCAAAGTCACTTGGGTGTCTTCCCACTTAGCCTCAGTGCCTATTAACTCACCATCTTTGACTTTCAGTTCACTAGTCCCTGGAGATACTTTATTGCTGAAACCTATGATAATCCCATATTGGTTTAGCTTGTCAGCATCGAATTTGTAATCAGTGGTGGCAATATCTTCTACATTTCCACCACTAATAATTGTCTCATTAGATACAACAATTTCCTGGCCTGTGAATATAGCACTAAAACTAGCTCCCAAGAATATGCCCTCAGATTTTGCTTTGATGGTATAGACATCTGGGGTACCTGCAGTAAAGCTTATGGTCATTTGACCATTTTCATCAGTTAGTAGTGACTTATTAACTTTGATATTAGTGCCTGGTTTAACTATCAAGCTGACTTCTTTCCCTGGTAAAGGCTGTTTATCTGAGGTTAATAAGGTTGCCTGTTTGGGCTGCTGCAGAACCTACCAGCTCCAATTTAGAGGTACTTGGATCTGGCCTTAACTTCACAAAGTCGATTGATACAGTTTTTTCCTCACCAAAACTTGTTTGCACAGTAATTAGATCTTTCGCAGTAAAATTTGGAGATGTATAGGTAGCATTAAAGGTTCCATTCTTATTATCTGTTATTTCACTGATAGACCCTCTTTCAGCTGTTAGTTCAATAGATAGACCACCTAAAACTAGTGGGTTATTCCAGCCATTTTCGATTGTAACTGTTATTTGGGTCTTGGCAGTCTCTATGGCTTGAAGTTTTGTTTGTTTGACACTTATAGAAAGTTTGGTATTTGTTAGGATTAACCCAACAGACTTTCGCTTACCTGCGTTGGTCACAGCTGTAAGCGACACTGTTATGTTAGTTTTACTTAGGTTATCTGGGGGGGAATAAATGGCAGAATAAGTCCCATCTTGATTAGCTATAGCAGGCGATTGGATAGTGCCTTGACTAACGATTAAATTGACTGTTTCGCCTATGACAAATCGATTTGTACTATCAAATAATCCAACGAAAATTTTAGTTTCTCTGTCAAAAAATGCCAGCCATGGCTCTATGATGATTTTAGCAACGTCAGATTCGACGACATCCACAGTATTCCATCCAATTGGATAGTTAAAGGACACATTAATATTATTATTTTTTAATTTTGGAATTTGAATTAATACAGTTTCTTTATTAATAGGATTGTCCCTGAAATCTATCTTTTGCAGCTTGGGTAGGTTTACCCCATTAAAGCCACTTAGGTCTTCTATCAGATTATTATTTAGAAACAAATCTGTCAGGTTAGGCAGATCTGCTCCATTCAGACCACTTAGATCTTTTATTTTATTCAAACTTAAAGACAGCTTTGTCAGGTTAGGTAGGTCTGCCCCATTCAACCAATCAAGGTTCGATATATAGCTTCTACCTAGAGATAAACTAACCAATTTGGTGAGTTTACTTACAGATTCTAATTTACGAGCATCAATTAGGATGCTACTGATAGATAAAAACTGAAGGCTTCTGCAATATTCGAGACCAGTTAAATATCTAACGTTATCAGACCCTGACAAGTTCCCAGACACGTCTAATCTCTCTAATTTGGCCAAGACATCTTTGGTAATATCTTCATCAGCATTGATCTTCAGCGCCTGCTCCAAAGCCTTCCTCAAATTGGGATCAGGTATCTCTACCACCTCAGCCCAAACACCATTGCTAACCAAAGCCCAAACCAATAGAAGCAATCCAGATCTCTGCATCATTTAGCCCACCTCAACTAACTTCAACAGTCTAGCAACCAACCCAGTATACATTACAAAATGTTAGAAATAGAAATTCTGTAAAAGTCCACAACATGCAAGCTCATTATAGCAGACACAATACCTGGTGCAAAGTGGCATTTGGGGGAACCTTAGTGGACTTCTTTCCAGCCCCACAACCCCACCCAATGAAATATAATTAAGCTGTTTATTATTTCACAAGAGAGCCTGATGGCTAAAGCACTGGCTTTGCAGCAATAAGTCTTCAACTGTATGATCTAGGGGATAGAGGAATGAAGATCTTTTGAGAGGCTGTTCTAAAAAGTATGGCTTCAGACATGATCATATTAGAATTTTGCAAGCAAAGAGCAAATACCCAACTTCACATTCAAAGTCAATTTTCACAGCTGTGGGTTATGTGAATTCCCTTACTTAACAAGCCAAGTCTCCTGGTTATAACAATCCCTGGCAAGACTCACTTTGCTTTTTCTGTCATGACAAGCAGGGAACTGATAAGTTCTGGCTAAGTTCAAAGAGGTCCTTACCAGACTGAGTTTGGGGATACTAACACCGAAGTCCATACCTGAGACTCATTTGGCCGTGGCAATTCTCCAATCAAGCCAACATAAAATATATTAAGACTGCAATGCCTTAATATGTATTCTAAGGGATTTAAGAAAGTTGAAGTTGGACTTTAGCAGAGAAATAGCTAATCCAAAGCTACAGATCCTCAGGCAATTTCCACCGTTGAGGGCTATGCACAATCCTTAATAGGCATACCAGCCCTTCTATTTACCTGCAGCTTTTTGACGTATATTTCTCCACCTAATAAATCGACGGTGGGTATTGCTCCATCCCCCATACCTTTCAGGTAAATCAGGCTCAGGTGCCCCGGTGCTGAAGATCCAAAAGACCCCATTGATAAATTGACGACTATTCTTAGCTATTCCTGCCCAGACGCCCCTTGGTCCAGGTAATAGTGGCTCTAATAACTGGGATACTTGGTCGGATATACGGTGCCTGTCTGGAACTGAGTTCATTTTTCTACCCCGTATCTTTTTTAGGCTATTCTACCATTTTTCCTTGTGACTACACCGCCTAGTTGATCTATGCTTCAATTAGAGATAACTCTATGTCCAAGCATATCTCAACTGAAAAATCGAGGGAATATTGAAGTTGGAATTAGATGAGTCTTAACCTGAAAACTTGACACCTCCACCAAAAAGGAAAATAGAAAGTGCTGATGTTGAAGAAAAACCAACATCAATAAAACAACGATCTTCGGCTTGTCTGTCCTTATTAGAATTGTCTAATAAGTTTATAAAATCAAGGCAAGACAGAGGTTATAGTGAAAAGACCACCCTTGACTATATGGACTCAAATAATCTGTTTCTAGAGGCATTTGGAGATATTTCTATTGATTCTTTAAGCCATCAACATGATAGAGATTATGTCCAATTACTAAAACGTCTGCCCGCCAATCGAAAGAAGAAATGTCAGAAGCAAAACAATCCGACAGTTGGTTGAATTAAAAGATGCTCAATTAATGAGTCACAGAACAATAAGCAAACATACAGAACGAGTATTAGCCTAATTGGGCAATCAATCAAGGATATACATCACAGAATGTATTTAGAGGCAAACTTGAACCAATCCGAAAAACAGACAAAGTTGAGAAGCATTTTACGGATCAGGAGATGAATCTGATTTTAGGTAATAAATTGCAGGTAGAATCACTAGCAATCAACAAACCTGAAAGATATTGGACGGCTCTTATTTCTGCTTATTTAGGGGCAAGATTAAATGAGGTTTGCCAATTGAGTGTTTTTGATATTCAAAAGGTTGATAGAATTTGGGCAATCAACCTTAATGCTGATTCAGAAGATAAAAGTATTAAAACAGAAGCAGGAAATAGAATCATCCCACTTCATCCTAAATTGATTGATCTTGGATTGCTTGATTATGTGAAGCAAATGAAGAATCAGAGTCAAAAGAAGTTATTCCCTAATCTGAAAAAATGAGAAGTACAGGTTATGGAACAATGATTAGCAGATGGTTTGCTAAATATTTACAGAAGTTAAGTGTTAAGAAGAAAGGTTCTTCGGTGATTCATTTTCAGCCGAAAGGTTCAATGACGATGCGGCGGGACGATTTCTTGACCCAGCCTATCAAACCGGGAGTATGGGTCTTGTCACCAGTTGTGCCTTACCTGCCGGTGATGTCTTTGCACTGGATTGATCTTGTTTTCACTTTCAGATAACCCGTTGCCGTCTGGATGGAGAATCCGCTCGAGAGGAGACTAGAGAGGACCCTTTTAGACCCAAACATGGTTGCCGTAAAGATCATCGGCCGGATCTGAAACCGATTGTATTGACCACATGATGTGTTGATGATGACAGCCCGATTTTAGGCTCGGTAGAAAGTGGTAACGCTTCTGATCCGACTTTAAACCAGGAGTTACTGACCACAATCAGCCAAAAACTAAACCCAATTTCAAATACGATAGCAACAGCTATCTAGATAGCAGATTCGGCACTCATGACCGAGGATAAGCTGAAATCGATGTATCCATGTCATTCTATTTCACGACTTCCAGCAACCGTTGATGAAGAAGCGATTCCAAGAGCAGCTGAAGATGAAGAGGGGGAAGATGTTGGTATTCTGGCTGACACACTTTCAACTAAGAACCGTGTACCTACAACCTGCCGCATCTGTGAACTCTATCGTGGACTGGTAGTTCACTCTTCAGCACATGATAAGCGAAGACAAAAAGCTGGCACCAGAGCTTCAGGAATCTGTAAATCAAACCCGTCAAGAGATCAAAGCGATTAACAAACTCACCTTTGCCTGCCGTGCAGAGAAGCAATTCGTTTACGCGCCTTAAGTTTTCCTGTTCATCAACTTGAAGTGAATGTTGAAGAGAGAAAGATTTCTGCACCAAGACCTTGAGCTGTAAATGGAGAAGGTAAAGTCAAATCCTTGAGATACGGTATCTCTATCAAAGTTGAAGAGAACAAAGCGGCCATTGAACGGGCTCAAAGATGGTTCGGCTGTTTTGTCATCAGGAGTAATATGGCGGAAGAGGGAGAGAGCGCTGGTACTGGGACGGAATTATTGAGAGCAGACCAAGAACAACATGGGGTCGAAAAAACTTGGCATTCCTGAAGGATCCGCTCATTGTTAACCGGCTCAGGCTTAAGTATGCCTGAACCTCTGGAGGCACTTGGTGCAATATTGAGACGCCATGTCACCCAAACTTAGAGGAACTAGAGGGCTCAATCAAAAGAAGACAACTCAGCCACCAGCAGATCTGATCACTAGACATTTCAACCAACTCATGGTGGAGGAAATAGGGCACGAGCGAGTTTGATAACAATCTCTGACTTTAACTCAGAAACTGTAGCTAAAAGCACTTGGGTTCGAAGAGTCTATCTTCCATCAATTTTCTGGCGGTGAACCGGATATGAACTCAACATCAGAGCAAAGTCGACTCAAATACCCTGGAAATCAAAATTTAACAGGTGTCGGAGATGAAAATGCCTAAAACATCAAAAAACCGATCACAATCTGTGCGAAATGTGAGTTAGAGTGTACCATTCTAAACTCTACCAACATGGTAAGTAAAGGTTAGTACAGGACTCAACCCCTACAGGTAAGTGGAGGTGCTCTTAACTAAAAGGCATAGCCATGCTAACGAATAACCATCACCTGGCCGACCTTTTCAACGCCATCGCCCTGTATCAGATAGACATAGAGGCCGCTGACAACGTCAGCACCACCCTCGTTACGTCCATCCCAAACAGCACGACCGGTGGTACTTTTAATCTGAGTTCGCACCCGGTCACCGTCTAGAGTATAGATGCTAACAGTCGCATTTTCAGTCAGTTTGTCGAACGTGACCTGACCGTTAATGGACTGGGAGGGGATGAATGGATTTGGAAAGACAACAACTTGATCCAGATTGGCAGGTAACTGTAGGCGAGCCACCCGAAAAACGGTCAAATTGGTTACATTAGCCGTTACGGTTCTGTTCTCGATATCGACCATCTGCTTCCCTGGTACCAACTCCCAGAGGGTTAGTTTGCCATAAGGATTAAGACGGAAAATGCGAAGATCTGGAGTTATACTGGCCGGGATTTCCCCCCCCGGATAAGAGAGGGTTAATTTAGCTGGTTCTGACAGCCGTTTAATCTGACTTTGAAGTTGTCTCCGAGTCGGTTTCAGATCACTATCATAGGTTTCATCGATGTTAGCCGTACCGAGATAGAAGTTTGCCTCCTCAATTTGCGCGAGTAGAAGAGGATCATCCGGTTTAATAATATCCAGGGTTGTAATCCCCGTTCCGATCACACCGGACGGCAAAACGATTCGGTTTTTTAGATCGAACCCAGATGTAATAACTGTCTCAGTTTGGGGGAATACAACATTTGAGACAGCCCGCACTGGACCGGCGACTGAATCCGGGCCTAAAGCGGAACGGTTGCCACCTGTGTCAACTACAATAACTGCCGCATAGAGGTCTATATCTTCAGCTGGGACCGAAATTTGTTCTTCGACTAAAGAGGTCTCTTCCGAGATTGCGATACTGCTCTGACTCTCTCCTCGATCGAGTTCTATCGTCTCTAGCACACGCTTTATGGGCTCTGGAAACCGGTCAGAGGTTAAAGTCTCTACGATCGACGGCTGGATCGGTCGGTCGGAAAGATAGATCAGGTAGTGGCTGATTTCGTCTACCACTATTGGGGGCCATTCCACTGTTACGCTTCGACCGCCATCGCTCGGCGTATCGCCAATCCTGACTCCCTTCACCGGCTCCGGAGGGATTTGGTCCAGTGCCTGTACTGGACCCACCGTGGAGCCTTCGGCCAGTGCCGACATATTACCGTTCTCATCAATTGCAGTCACCGCTAAATAGTAGTTGAGCTGATTTTTCGGCACCTCAACTTGGCTTTGATAAACATTTGAGTCGGTGATCGTCTGAACCGGTTTTTCGTCGACGTCGAGATGTTCGATCGGTTTTCCTGCTTGCAAGTAGATCCAGTAGGCTTGAAAATCGTTTTGCTTGGGCTGATTTACCTGCTCATTAAACCGAATGGCGGGCAGCGGTTGCCACTGTAGAAGAATGACCTTCCCGTTGTCGGCGGGCCTGTCTTGGGCCGTCACACCAACCACGCCCGGAGGAGCGAGATTGTCGATGGCCTGCACCGGTCCAAAAGTGGATAGTTCCTGCCCCTGACCGGAGGCCGGCGAGGTCGGTATTTGCTGAATGGGTGAGATGATGCCAGATTCATTTCCGGCGACATCAACTGCGGTCACCGCAATATAGTAGTCGAAATTGTTGCGTGGAACCTCAATCCGAGCCTGAGTTTGTATTGGATCCAGCAGCATTATCGGCACCGGTATAAGCCCAAAGGTGGAACCGATAGGTGCTGCCTCTCGATAGATCTGATAGCGCCGAAAATCGCCTCTTTTCGATTGAAGGTCGATCGGTACTGACCACGACACCTCTAGCAGGTTGCCCTGGTCTTGCGGGACATCCAGGACCGTGACACGGGTGACAGGGTCAGGCGGAAGCGCATCGATGGTAACCCGCTGAGATGACCGGATTAACTGCTTATTGCCACCCTCATCCAACAAATGACCTGTAATCACCGCCTGGCGAATTTCTGTCTTTAGGGTTGCCTCAACCAGGTAGACCCCGGTATAGATGCCGTCCCCGGCCTTTTGATCTTGGTCCGAGCCGTCGTCAGCCATAATAAGGCCTAAAATGGAGTGACCAATATCAAAACTAGCACTGCCGCCAGTTTCGCCCTTGATTCGAACCACCAGCCAGTCTCCCTTCATCAAGGGCTTTTGCTTCCCGTTGTGCTCAATCGATTCGATTTTAGGCGGTTCGACATCAATTGTGAAGGGACGATTAGAGAGCCGATTGTTGATATTGCCGGCCTGATCTATTAAAAATCCGTTCAGAACCTGGTTGCCGGATTGAGCCGATGGCTCTGCCCAGTCAGCTTTTGAGATTAGATGCAGCGTGGTATAGGTACCGTCATTTGGAGCTAGGTCGCCGTGTGTGCCGTCGTCGTAAAGAGGCAATTTTTGTGAACCAAGGAGACAGTACGCTTGGCCCTCCAGTTCTCCGAGTAAGAAAATGGTTAGCCGATCTGTAGCCAGTAAGGTGGAGGTTTCGACCATCTCTATTGAAGAGGTGGATTCATCAAGCCGACCAACCTGATAATCGATCTTCTCGATTGCAGGCGGTGTGGTATCTATCACTAGTGGTAGTTTAGCGGTATAAGTAGTGATATTTCCGGCCAGATCTATCAGTTCTGCGCTAACCCGACCGTTAGATAAAGTGTCGCCGGCTCGTACCGCATAGCGACCGACGTAAGTTTGGAATTTCGACCCAGATTGGCTCCCCGATTCAGGCGGCTCCGGCTGCCGGTCAGCGCTAACTTGTTCCGGCCGCATTAACCCTTTGGCTAATAGTTCCGATTGAGAGGCAACGTTCCTACGGTCAAGGGGGGAAGTTCCCGGTCTAATATAGAATTTGGCTTCAGCCGCGGCTTCGCCCAGCAGTCGAATTTCTATCTCCTGGTTAAGGCCAACCGCTTTGGTTTCACCATTGGCTCGGACTGCACTATGACGAACCCATGCCACCGATGGAGGCCGGGTGTCGATGCGGACTGGATCTGTTAGCTGTAACTTTCCTTTATGTGCCTTAGCGGTTAAGGTCACAGTGACCCGTCCCTGATCCAGATTCATAAGTGGTGGAATTGGCAGCCGTCCCGAAAACCACCCCTTCCCCTGATCAGTCATAGCTTGATTGGCTATCAGTTGAGGCCAAAGACCTGTCGCACTTTCGGCAGCGGAGAGCTTGAAGTGGGCCGACTGAAGTTCGGGTCCCTCCTCTGGCAACTGGATTTCGACCACCAACGCCGTTTGGTCTGGAGTAAAAGTTTCGCCGGTCTGATGACGCTGGCTGTAGGTCGGACTGCTACCTAAAATCCGATCAGTGCCGTTATGTGTGGCTGAACTGACAAAGAACGGCATCAGATGATAGTCACCGTCTGCTGTTACCTCTACCCAAACACTGTACCCATAAACCTGAACCGACAATGGCGGTACTGGACTCTGACCGGGAGCAGATAAAGATTGACCATCAGCACCAAAGAATCGAACATTGGGATGTACGGATCCATCAGCTATGGGCCGCGCTAGAGAAAGCCATCCCCGGCTCCCCGCCTCACCGGCAACAGAAGTAGACGGTAAGTCGATTCGATACCAATCGTGGTCCTTCTCCGGATGCCAACTACTACCGAAAAGGGGCTCAAATATAGGAATCACTGTGGCTGAGGCCATCGAATTATTGGGTTCCTGCTCGGTTTGGCCGAGCGTGGAGACGGTGGTTGGCTGAATTAAGATCTGGTAGTTAGCTTCTCCCATCGCCTCTGTTGGGGTAATCACAAAATCGTAACTACCTTTGGATAGGGTAAGTAGCTGTTGATTGTTGGCCGCTGTCAGCAGTCCAACCTGGGTCAAGCGGGAATAGGGTTCGACTGAAGGTTGGCGGTTACCATTACTTTCTGGCAGGCGAACAGCAAAGATTTCCAATTTCAGTGGGAGCGAAAAGTCCCGATCGAGGTCGAGGGTTTTCACTGTCGATCGCTCGCTCATCAATGTCATAGCTACCGTGCCAGACAAATCGAGTTGGTAGCTATCTGCCTCCTGCCCTTCACCAGATTGCCCAAAGATGACCAAAGAATCCGTTCCATCCACCATAGTCAAGGAAGCAGGCTGATCGGCTAAATCGACCGCTTCTGATATGGCGGCCGGATGCCATCTATCGGCTGACACGGACAGCTGGTAAACGGCCCCTGGGTTTTCCCCTTCAGCCCGCAGTCGCAAAAATAGGGTTGTTTCCAGCGTAGCGGCTACCAGATAGGCCCTCTGTTGTGTTTCCGCTGTAGCCGTGATATTTAATAATGGTTGCAGATCTTCGGCCAACAGCGTTAATTGGGTGCGACCGATCCCGTCCGCTCGATGGAAATAGAGATCGAATTGGCTTCGCCCTTTACCATCCCTGAACCCAGGCGCAAGATCTATCCGGTACCAATCGATATCATCCCAATCATCGGCTACCGTGGGCCGACGGTTGGCTCCTTGAACTGTGGCATAAGGGGTCAGAGCCGTTGCTGTGTCCACCGTATCGTTAGGTTCTAACTCTTGGCTAAACGCCGGCTGAACAATCAGGATATGATGGCGAACCGATTTCAGTTGTGGGGGCGGATTACCGCTTGTCTTAACCGAGAAGGTGTGAGTGCCCGGAGTCAGTTGATGCAGTATAATCTGGTAAGATACGGCTTTCCGATATGGTTGCTGGTCGAGCCGGTAGAAAATCTGCGGCAACCGGTCCATCTCACCCCCGGCTCCAACCGAGGGGATATTGGGCATTAAGCGGAAGGTGGCGTTGGTTTGTCGAATAATCCCTATCGGTGCGCTCACCAGGCGAACAGTTGTGTCATCCCGCCAGTAATCGGTTAAGTTTGGAATCGATTGGATAGCACCGGTCACTGAACGTTCACCCAGTGGCGATTGATTGCCAGACTTATCCCAAACCGCTAAGGCGTAAAAGTAGGGTTTGGTATCAGTCGGAGTTGGAACCTCGACTCCGCTCAGGTACGGATCGGTCAGAACCATTACCGCTCTTAATCCGGTTACATCTGTGATTGGCGTTGCCGACTGATAAACATGATAGGCAGCAAAATCTGGACTCTGAGCGACCGTTTGCCACTCAAGTGTCACCTGACGCCCCATATCGTTGGGGGTATCACCGGCCGATACAATGATGGCCGCAGTCGGCGCCAGGTCATCTCGCGCCTGAACCATGGTCGTTACCATCGGGGATTCGTTACCGGCCAGATCCATGGCGGTGATACCAATATAGTAGTCTACGCCGTTTTGCTCCAATTTCACTTCAGCTTTCCGACGGCCATCTTCCTGCATGGTCTTGGGTTGGGTATTCTGTTTCTCCTCATTGGCCTCAGTAGGTGGGGGCCGGATCAAGCCGTTTCCAACAGGTAAAGTTATATTAGCTGGGATAATCTCCCAAACCGGGTCAAGGGAGGATTGGGTGTTGTCTCCAAACCGGCTAATCGGAAACAGACTTTTGTAGAGCCGGTAATGGTCTAGATCCACCAGTTCAAACTGGCTCCAAGATACCTCCACCACATTTCCACTATCATTCGGAACATCCATGGCGGTGAGACTTTCAACTGCAGGTGGCGCAACAGTATCGACACGGACCGGTCTGCTGGCTGTGACCGGGCTGAAGGGCGGCCCTTCGGTCGGCGGAATTGTCAGACTCTTATCATGAAAAAGGTGCGCCCTTACGCTACCTGAGACAAAGTCATCACCCGTCTGGACAGTAAACTGGTATCTTTGTTGATCTGGGTTGGGACGGCTGAACCGCTGGCTCTCAATTAGAACCGTACCGCTCTCCGCATCGACCACCTCCAGAATTATCTTTGTCTCAGGAGAAGATTCAACCTGAACCGTCAAGGTGTCGCCCAATTTTAGTATCTTGGCCGCATCGTGCCGTACCCCTCTAATTAGCGGTTGATCAAAAGCGGGTAGAACTGCTTGGGTCGTCTGGTTGCCGGCTGGATCCACCAGTGTTACTGTTAGTTCAAGCTGTCCTTCCCAAACTTCGGTTGACGGCATGGTTAATTGCCCCTGATACCGACCGCTGTCCTCTGTAGAATCGCCCTCTACCATCTCTACAATCACTGTGTCGGAAGGCTGATCACCTAAAGTGAAAAATGCTTTCCCTGACGGATCACCCGTCAGCGTCACGGTCAGTTGATCGCCAGCCGCAGGTTGACGGAAAGATCCGTCCACTCGAGTGGCACTATGAGTGGAGGTGAAGATGCGAGGGGGAACAGTATCAATTAAGATCAGACCTTCAGGTGGTGGCGTTGGCGACATCAACCGCCCCTTCTCTCCCCATGAATTGACCAGCCCAACTACCACCCGAACCGGGCTTGTCAGTCGACCGAATTCTTCAACCGCATAGACTGCAGTACCTCGTTCGACAGAGGTGGCCGTCACAATTACCGACAACGTCTCAGCCTCGACTATACCGGACTCGACTTTCAGTTCGGCTTCTCCCGTGTCAACCTGGACCTGGATCCGATCGCCTGCACGGAGGTATGGCCCCTTGTTTTTTTGCTGGAGCGTGGTTACAGATACCTCCTTGACCACAAAAGCCGATAGTGTGTAAGCTGTTCGGCGGTCGCCCTTGACCTGTATCAGATATTGGCCCGGATTAAGCCGCATACTTGCCAGTTGCCCCCCAGGTGAGGCAGCGGCTACATCGGGTTGAACGACTCGACCAGCTTGATCCAGCCGAGGATCTAACTTTTCTTGTAGAACTAGTTTAGTGGTTGCTGTTTCTGACAATAGCTCTAGTGCTAACCTGCCCGCTTGTAGCATCTGGATCTGATAATAGTCGATATCGTCAATGACAGTATTTTCGCCTTGATCCGGGGAAGATCGGCTGGAAATAAAACCGTGAATCAGCCGATTTACAGGTAGTAGTGTGGCTGTAGCGGGAGTTGGGTTGGGTTCGATTTCTGATAATGGCGCTGTACCGGCCAGATCTGCTACCGGCTTGTTGTTAATCGATCTGACAGCATCAAAGGCGACCGGAGTTTGGTTGCCGGCCTTGTCTACGGTGGCAACGGTGAAATAGATAGGAACATCGTCTTCTGAAGTCTCAACGATAATCTCAACTAGCGCCTGTTCGTGGAAAGTCTCTGTATGCTGGTCGGGCCTGTGCTCTGCAACTAAGGTTCCGATATCCGCCGGGCTGGTCGAGCGATAGATCTCGTAGTAATCAAAACTTCTTCCTGACTCGATTGAGGAGTTGGTTTCAGGAGCCGCCCAGGAGAGTTTAACCTGTCCACCCTGATCGTCGGGCAGATCTTCAACCGAAACCGGCGTGATTGGAGACGGTGGAATACCGTCAATGAAAATCAACTGTTCAGCCTGTTTGGCGATTACCATGCCATTGGCTTTTTCTACTGTGGCCTGTAGCGTGCCGCCGATAACCAGGTCTCCCTCTTCAATGTTTAGAATGAACCGATAGCCGCTCAAACCGTCGTCTAGCAAAGCTTGTCCCTGACTTAACTGGGGATTTTCCTTCCCTTCCTGCTCACCTGACGAATTAAGTGGAATCTGGATGAATCGCTCACCGGGGATCAAGATGCGGCCAGATTGGGCCGACGTATTGGCGGCTGGTTGAGAGAGTATCTGCAACTCCGGTCTGGAGTGGCTAACAACGGTTACCTGGAGTTGTTGGCTTACAATAAGTGTCTGCCTGGCATCGTGACTTACGTCCGTGATGGGCGAGGTGACGGTGTCAATCCGGATTGGGCTTAAGAGTGGAAAGCGGATCGGGTATTGCTGCTGATCAATAAGCTCGACGACGATCTCAGCCCGGTCGATTTTCAATCCTTCTGGAAGCAGATACGGTTCTCCAGCAACCATTCCCTGACCGGTTGAGACTTGCGGAATCCAGAAAGTTACTCGTTGGAATGGAGATTCCTGTCCACCGGCACCAATCAGAGGTTGGACTTCAATAGTTAACCGATCACCGATGGTCAATTGATCAGCCGTTGTTACTGTTAGCCCGTTATCGATGTGAAATTCTGCTTTTTTGAGCAGTGTAGCAACAAGTTGGTACTCAACCGATTTCGGTATCACCTGAACCTGATAGTTGCCAGCCGGCAACTGATAGACCGCTGCCATTAAGTTGGGGCCTGGCGTACCTATACTGTTCTTCAAGTTTGGGATGTCCTGGCCGTCCAAAGTTTGAATTGAAATTTCGGCCGGGTCTGATAAGCCGGCCTCAGTTGCCGGCTCCTCTGCTGTGCCCAGATAGTTTAAGACTAAGGTTGCGTCTGTCGGGATGTCGATTCGATATAGATCTGAATCGTCTTCGGACGAAGAGGCATCTTCTACTAAAGAGAGGCCTCTGTTTCGAGCACCAAAAATCACTCCCCGGGGGTAATTCTCCGCTGTTTGGTCTATTGGATTGGGCTGAACAGGTATCACCATATTTGGGACTAAGTTATTTGGTTCAACCTCCCAATTATCGGTTGCAGAGAATTGGCAAGCCAATCCATACTCAACCGGGGCATTAAGAGCGATTCCTCTGTCCTTGACCTGTAGAAAGTAGACGCCTTCTTCAACTCCAAAACTGAGCCGGCCCCAAAAACCTGTTCCCAACTCGATGGAGGATAAGGCTGCAATTTGTGTCAGAATTTGTCCCCGACTGGATCGGGGATTTTGTCGAAAAACCTGTACCACAGAAGAGTTTGGCCAATCCGTTCCTACCAAAGCTGGAGTTGAGGGCTGCCCTGCAACAAAAGGTGAACTGGAAAACAGGTAAAGATCCACTACGCCACGTACATTAACCTCTAGCTGATACACATCGGTATCCTCAATAGTCAATGTTCCGGATATTTGCCAACCAGGGGATAATATGTCGGCCTGTACTGAGTGGTCATTGGGTTCTTGTTCAATCAGCGAAGACCTCTGGACAAAGAATTGTCGACGCACGGACTGCTGTTTACCTTCTGTCAGTAGCACCAACTCGTGTTGCCCTACTGACAGCCCAGTCAACGTGAGTATCGTTTGGGTAACCGAAGTCAAACGCCCTCCATCCAGTTGGTAATAATACGTTTCTGATGATCTGGAGGCACCAGGCTTAGGTGAGTTGGTATCTACTACCGGAGTCCAGCGAAAAGTTGCATTGGGATGACGGATCAAGCCTATCGGTGCAGTAGCGAAACGGAGTCCTGACGTCGGTTCTATTTCCAAATCAGGCTTTGATTGAACAGGTGGAGCGATAGATTGCTCCATCATCAGAGATTCATTGCCGGCTAGATCGACCGCCGTAACAGAAAAGTAGAGATCGGTTAAATCGGCCGAAGTTGGCACCTCAACCTCAGTAACGTACGGATGACGAACTGCTACCGGTAAAGATTTATTGGCTGTATTGACAGAACTGGTCTGCTTACCGGTAGATGTGAT
The DNA here is from genome assembly GCA_030748495.1 of Candidatus Poribacteria bacterium. GTDB lineage: Bacteria > Poribacteria > WGA-4E > WGA-4E > UBA9662. The sequence goes on from JASMLX010000020.1 coordinate 17,330, forward strand.
AGAGGTGGCCTCTTCGGTAGAAGAGATAAGGGGTTGTCCTTGGCTCGACTGGGGGGCAAACTGAGGTACAGTAGTAGATTGGTAGACTTGGTAATGAGAAAAATCAGAAGCTTGGCAAGGGAAGGTCCAGGAAACGGTTACACTCCGTCCGAAATCGTTTGGAGTATCAACCGCAGTGACGACGACTACCGGATCCGGCGGTTGGTTATCAACTGCTACCACCGGCTCGGAAAGTGAAGCCAAACTGATCTCAGATTCATTTCCCACTTGGCTAACAGCGGTGACCGCCAGATAATAAGGCCGTCCATTCTCAGGAATTGCTATTTGGGTTCGGGTCGATTGGAGATTCATGAGCAAAGGTGGGTCTGCTGACCGAATTGGACGATCTGCCAGATAAAGGTGATAGCCGACGGTTTTGGGATCAGTCGATTCCTCCCATTCAGCCTGCAGAAAATAACCGTTATCGCCGGGAACGTCAGCCACCTGTCGTATTTGAACAGGTGTGGGTAAAATTCCGTCCAATGTCACCCGCTCCGGTAGGCTAATTCGAATTTGCGGGCCGTCCAAACCACCTCCTGACTCTCCCTGCCCAAGCGAGGATCGGGAGGCATTATAAAAAACGTGAATTTGTACTTCGGATAGGTTATCGGTTTGAGTTACCGTATACGACCCCTGATAGGTTCCACCTTGTTCGATCATTGGGTGTCGGTGTGTGCGATCGCCGATCTGGAAATAGACGGTGGTTGGCAACCCGGTCTGGTGTGGTTTTAGCGTTACCGTCAGGGTTTCACCCAATCTGAGAGGTCGATCAGCATTATGCCGGATAAGATCTATTTTGGGGGCTAAGCCGAGAATAATGACATGTTGTTGGTGTTGCTGAATAGTGGTATTACCCGCCTGATCGACAATGCGAGCAGTAACAATTCCATCTAAAACACGGTGAGTTTCAAGTACCGTTAGGGTCGCCGTTTGATGACCAGAAACAGTATCTATTTGCCCTGTAGAATTCTCCAACCTCTGGTTAGCATCCTCGGTTAGGGGATTGCTTATCGGCAACCGCAGTTGGACTCGATCTATGTCGGTAGCATCGACGATTTCGACATAGATTTGATCCGATGGGTCGAAATCGCCCATCAATTGAACTGTTAGCCGATCACCGGCTGTTAACACGCCAATGCCGTCATGTTGAATACTATCAATACGAGGCGCAACTGTGTCGATTTGAATCGGAATTGGAAGGTCAATTTTAACTGTCCTGGCTGTATTCGACGGACTTTTCCCCTCCAGAACCGGTAGTTGAAAGCGAACTCTGACGGTAGCAGAGGCCACATCATCTCCTGGTTGAGGGGTAAAAGTACCGGTGTAACGACGGCTTGCTGTCTCCAGTAATGGATCTCCAAGAGTGGATGCTTCTGTGGGATCATAAACCATCGGCAGATCGAGAAGTCGTTCTGGAAAAATCGTTGGTGAAAAGTTACCAATCAGATCGAATCTAGGTTTTGGGTCCAAAGCCTCAGGTAACTGAAGCCAGACCATCAATTGTTCTCCCAGCGCCAGCGGTGTTTTCCCGCTATGCGTCAGGGAGGTAATTACGTTCGGTGTTAGTTGATAGGCCGAATTCCCAGTCTGAAACTGAGGACTAATCTGAATGGCGTAGATGTTATCTGTTACCGGTACAGCGACCTGACCTGATTGCCGGTCAGCCGCCGAGACCTGTAGTTGTCCCACTAACTGCTGTGCCGTGTCATAAATGCGGATTTGTGCAGATCCTGCGGTAACCGAAGATCGGAAGTCGACCAATAAGAATGGCTGATGTTCTAACTCCACTGGCTGACCGGGGTGTTGGATATTAGCCTGACCTGTTACTGACTGGAATATCCGCTCATACTTCGGCTCTTGACTCAGATCGATTTGAAACCAATCAATGTCCGTTTGTCCATTCCAATGGTTACCTATCAGTGTTTGCCCGATAGTCAATGGTGTGGCAAATTGCGGGTTTAGAAAGGGGGAGACATTGTTCGGCTCAACTTCGGTCACCATGCGATCATCCAGATCTATCGTCGATAAAGTAATAAAGTAGGGTTGATCTGCCGCCCCAACACCAGAGATCGCGCTACCATTATCGAGTGCTAGAAAGTAGTCACCCGGAGTAACAGGAAGAACTAACTCGGCTTGCTGGCCCGTCACCAGATCTGCTGACATTTGACCTACCTGACGATTGGCTTCATCGCCCATGATGAGTGGTGATCTGTAAAACTTGATGATGGTTTTACCTGAGGTGCGAGGTCGATCTAGATGTATCGTCAAATTCTGGCGTTTACGGATATGAAGTCGAAACCAATCTGGGTCATTCTCTTTGTTTCGATCCCCAACTAGTGTCAGTCTGTCAGTTGATACTTTGGGTAGAACTTGCCCCTGATTTGATTGAGGATTTTGTACTAGATTGATCGCATTAGCGTTGGTAAAAGTATCGTTGTTTTCTGAGTCCCAGGCCACGCCCTTGTCCAAGGTAACAGCTGCCACGGTCAGGTAGTAAGGACGATACTCGGCATCGACCGACTGAGGCTGAATCTTCAGATAGTGGCGTATATCAGTTGTTGATTGACGGTCATTGAAGCCCAGGGTTGTCGTATAAAACTGTGCTTTGCTGGCATCTACCTGGAAAGTACTGACAAGGTTACTATCTAGCGTTTGTCGGCGGTAGATGGTCAGGTCTGTTACACCGGTTCCGCCCTTACGCTTGAAAGTAACAATCAATTGATCGATATTTGGTGGAACGGAGAATTGAAACCAATCGACATCATTGTTGTCTAAACTGCTCCCCTCAATTATTCGATTGAACTGTAAGACGTTGGCTAACTGCTGCCGGTCGTTAAACTCCAGTTCCGGTTGTGTATCTCTATGAATCTGAAAATTTCGTGTGGCCGGTGTTGGATCTTTAATACCGTCTACATCTATAGCCCAAACAGAGAACGTGTAGGAGCCATCGGCTAAGTCACGGATAGCGAGGTGATTTTCTTCCACGAAAGCCGTTTTACTACCGATAGCATAGTCGTAACCGAGAACCGGCCGATCGGTTGCAACACCGAGCCACCAGAAGGTCGGATCGCGATAACCGATGCTACCGATTGGGCCGCTGACAATTTCAGTTTCAGGTGGTGTTTGTGCTTGAGCTATCAAAGATACCAGCAAGACATAGGTAATAATCTGACCCAGCCGAAGTATGAGCGGATACTTCGACTCTTGTGGGTGTATCCATTTATCCATCTGCATTTCCGGATTCAAATCGCACTTTGATCGCCTTAATTGTAGCCAAACCGATACCGGATGTCAATCAATGACCGATGCCAAAATCGAGGTCTTTGGTTGGTGTATCTCTTCGCTTGTCACTGTTTGACTTCGGCTTTGCACTATGCTAAACTCTTAGAATTAACCCTTGACTTGATTGGGAAATATTGCGTCGCTCTATATAGAATATCCTATATAGAATCCTGATAAATACCTCGTATAAAATAATGTCGACCGGACAGCAAGATTGGCTGATCAACCCCTGTGTGCAACCTGCCACTATCGACTCAGGCCAGAATCGTTTGATTCTGAGCAATGGTCTGATTTCTCGCTGCTTTGTCACCACGCCCAATTTTACCACTATCAACTATTCAAACCTGGTTACAGAATCATCCTTGCTCCGCGGCATTAAACCCGAAGCAACTCTGGTTGTCGATGGTCAGCAATACGCTGTCGGTGGGTTGTTGGGCCAACCGGATTATGCTTATCTCGATCCTGAGTGGATTGAAGATTTAACCAACGACCCAAGCACCTTTCAATTTCAACAATATCGAGTGAATCCAATCAATACTTACTATCCGTGGATGCAACGCCGTCATGCTACATCCACCCGATATCCACCGTCTGGAATCCGCTTATCGGTTGACTTCCTGGCACCGGCGAAAGTATCCGCTCATACATCCACTTCTGTTATTGAGCCAGCTAACTTGCAAGTTACGATTCACTACGATCTGTATCAAGGTATTCCAGTATTAGCTAAGTGGATCGAGGTGAATAATCTGGGGCGGTGTGAAGTCCAGTTGGAGGCTTTGTCTTCTGAAATTCTGGCCATTAATGAACAGGAGAAACATCGTCTCCACATCGAGAGTGATTATGCTTTTAGTCAGATGAAGACCACTCAATGGGGACCGGATGTTGACTATAAAACCCAAACTGACTATCACTATCAGATGCTATTGCTGATGACCAGCACCTACCCATTGGGACCTGGCGTGATACTTGAGCCTGGTCAAACTTTTGCAAGTTTCCGTACTTTTGAACTGCTTCACGACAGTGACGACCGCGAACGGAAAGGATTAGCACGGCGGAAGATGTATCGCACTATTGCACCGCAGGTGACAGAGAATCCAATCTTTATGCACGTGCGACAATCGAATCCGGAGGCGGTTCGACTAGCAATTGATCAATGTGCGTCAGTTGGCTTCGAAATGGTGATTATGACGTTTGGTAGTGGATTTAATATTGAAAGTGAAGATCCGGACTATATCGCCCAAATGAAGCGACTGGCTGACTATGCGCACAGCAAAGGGGTCGAGATTGGCGGTTATACGTTAATGTGTGCTTCGCGCGGGATTAGCCCCGAATTTAACTGTATCGACCCGGAAACCAGAGCACCGGGAAGCCGATTCGGACAAAGTGCCTGTCTGGCAAGTAAGTGGACCGACGGATACTTTCGCCGAGTGCTGAATTTTATGGATGCAACCGGTATGGACATTATTGAAACCGATGGCCCCTACCACGGAGATGTCTGTGCCTCGAAAAACCACATCTACCATCATGGATTAGAAGACTCGCAACTTCGTCAATGGCAAGCCTGTGTTGATTTTTATCATCAATGTCAACAGCGTGGGATCTACATCAACTCACCGGATCACTACTATCTGAATGGATCTAATAAGTGTGGGATGGGGTACCGTGAAACCAACTTTAGTCTACCCAGGGAACGTCAAATTTTGATTGCCCGACAGAATATCTACGATGCCACTTACGAGAAAACACCAAGCATGGGATGGATGTTTGTGCCGCTGGTCGAATATCATGGTGGGGGTGAGGCCGCTACCTTCGAACCTCTCCACCAGCATTTAGCAGATTATGAATGGCATCTAGCACAAAATTTCGGTAGTGGTGTAATTGCCTGTTATCGTGGCCCTCGACTGTATGATACTGAAGAGACCAAAGCTGTGGTCAAAAAATGGGTCGGTTTTTACAAACGGTATCGAACGCTACTCGAAAGCGATCTGATCCATATTCGCCGACCGGACGGTGGATCTATCGACTGCATGTTGCACGTCAATCCAGTAGAACTTTCCCCTGACTTGACCGGGGATACATCTGCTTCCCAACCGGATTCAGTGGATACCGCTGTTGGATTAGCCATGCTCTACAACCCGGTGCGTCAACCGCAGCGGATTCGACTCAATCTTCCACTTTACTATACCGGCCTGAGCAAAACCACCTGGATTCGTCGAGGTAGAGGTCTTGATATGAAAGAAGGCGAACCGGCTTGTTACACGATTGACCGTGACTACAATGTGCAGATTGAGATTGAGATGGCCGCACGTAGTATCGACTATCTCGTAGTTGAGGCCGATTGATTCAGCCGAGAGAAGACCTTTAATTTGGCGATTTTAAAATCCTGATTTCTGATGATTCAGGATGAACAAAATCTTTATTTGCGGTACACTAGAGTACATTCGCTTAATCAGGGGTACGATTAAATGTTAAATCTAGTAAATCTGGCACGAAAACATCAGGAGATCATCCACCCAGCGCACTCCAACTTGATTGCCGAAGTATGTTCGAGTTGCAAGCTCGTGTCAACGAAAGGTTAGGGCTTCGAGTTTGTAATTAGCAATGCGGCAATTGTCAAACCGATCCGCTGCCGACATCTTTGGTTAGCAGCGATTTTTGTTTGAATTCAGCAACAGTATCTACATACTATTGCATTCTCCCAATTTATTTCGTGAAGAGCAGGCCAGCGATTAACCTATTGACAGAAATATAACGGTACTATGAATAGACGGTTTAAGCAGATTTCGTTTTTGACAATCTTCATTGCTCATCTAAGCTTAGCACAGGTCGATGTCGTTGTTTTTATGAAGAACGGAGATCGAATTTCTGGACAGTGGCGGGGTGGTGGAGAGCGAGAAATTCACTTACAGGTCGGTAACCAACGGATGAACTTTCAAGTGTCGGAAGTCGAATCGGTTGCTTTTGCAGTAGATAGTGTTAGCGCAGCGGCTCATCGTTACCTGAGGAACGCTGATGTTTTCTACCAACGGGGCCTACTTCAAGAGGCTAAATCTCTCTATCAGAAAGCACTTGAAGAATCCCCTATGTTTTCGACCCCCTACTATCGCTTAGCACAAATTGTTCACAGCGATGGTGATGTAGACACCGCCTTAGATTACTTGAAATTTGCTTGCCTGACGGATGATCAACAACCTGAAATTGCACAACTCCTACAAAAACTTGGCACCCAGTATCTTCAAAACGGAGCTTACGATCAGGCGACTGTCGCCTATAGCTTAATCTTAGAGCACTTCCCGGACTTTCCAGACAAGGATACCTTAGCCTATTCGACCGGGATCCTGCTGACTAAGCAATCAGCCGAACCACAACATACACTCGACCTATTGCAGTCGGCGACGATTAACTATCCTAACCATCCGGATTTCGAACAAGCATCTTATTTAATTGGCGATTTACAAACTAAAAATAACCAACCAGAACTAGCCGTGGCGACGCTAACCAATTTTATACTAACCTTCCCTGACAGCCAGTGGATAGCGGAAGCGCAACTAGCACGTGGATCCGCGTTTTTGGCCTTGAACCAAAACCGTGAAGCTATCGCCGACTTCACCACGGTGATTAACACCCCGATCTTCCCTGCCACACTGAAGCGGGAAGCTAGAAAACGGCGAGATGACAGTGCCTGGTCTGTCTACCGTGTTTCTGACGGTCTGCCGAACAATCAGGTTCAAGCAATCGCTATCGATGGAAACTTTATCTGGATTGGAACATCAAAAGGGATAATGCAGGTTGATCTAACGGATAATTCGTGGCAACCGATCATCGACGTCAGTAGCACAATCAATCAGATGTTCGAGCGTGGTCCAATTAATGTTAGAGCTATAGAAGCCACCGAGCAAGGGATCTGGGTTGGTACCATGAATCACGGCCTGATCTACTATGACAAAATTGATCAGACCTCAATCAATTATACGGTATCGGATGGACTTCCACATAAGTTGGTATATGATGTTCAAGTGGATGAATTAAACGATGAAGTTTGGGTTGGAACCTTTTCTGGCGTTGTCAGATACCGTCGAGCAATCGATACTTGGGTCCAGTACAATCGTGAGGAAAACGACTTGCCCGCCGACGATATAGTTGCTTTAGCCATCACACCAGTTACCGTCTGGATCGGAACATCTCAATCTGGGCTGGCCTATTATAGTCGGACTGAAGACCTCTGGCGGAGCTATGGCACTTTCGAAGGACTGGAGCAAATCGTTGGAAAATCGATCATCAGTTTTGACACCACAGTAGATCGAGTCTTTTTCACGTGGTATAATCGACAGCGACAACTCAACGGTTATACCGAAGCAGACCTGCGTGGTTTTGAGAGTGTTTCCGAAGAGGTTTCGCGTGGGACGACCGGTCCACTGGAGAATATCCAGATTGCGGTCAGCGATAATGAACTGTGGCTGGTTACCAATGAAGATGTGTATAAACGGGGGCGCTATTCTGGGAAATGGGATCAGATTGCTTATCCAACCGACCGACTCGGTAGCATAACTGTTAATTGCATTAAACTTGGTGATGGTGTGGCCTGGATTGGCACATCGAACGGTCTGGCTCAACTCAACACACAAGCCTTGACCGTAGATCAATTAGAAACATCTGGCCAATCAGAAGAAGAGGTAGTACCGGTATCAGAAGAAAAATTTTTACCAGAAGGAGTTGAAACGCAAAATGAGTGATTACAATGTTGGAATTGTTGGATTAGGATGGGTTGCAGGTGCACATATCGAGACATTCAAGAGTGTCAAAGGCGCAAATGTCACGGCTATCTGTTCTCGGCGTCAGCACAACCCCGACGACCTAAAAGCTGAATACGGTGTTTCTTTGAAGCCTTATACCAACTATGAGGAAATGCTGGCCGATCCAGAGATCGACATCATCGATATTTGCACGCCACACCCATTCCATCCGGATCAAGCAGTTGCTGCTGCTGAAGCAGGCAAGCACCTGATTATTGAAAAACCAATCAGTATTAGTTATCCTGAGGCTAAGCGGATCCAAGCTGCAGTCAAAGATAATCAGGTTCAATCCTGTGTCTGCTTCGAGTGCCGATATAGTAAGCATTTTACCCTGATCAGATCCACTATTGACCAAGGGCTTCTGGGTGATCTGCACTACGGTGAAGTCGATTACTACCACGGTATTGGCCCCTGGTACGGCCAATACGAATGGAATGTTAAGAAAGATTTTGGTGGTTCCAGTTTATTGACAGCGGGATGCCATGCGTTGGACTCCCTACTGTTTTTCATGGATGGCCCAGTAGAAGAGGTGACAAGCTACCAAACTAAGTCGAAGGGCAAATATTTTGAACCCTATGAGTATAAAACGACTAGCGTAACCTTACTGAAGTTTAAAGGAAGCGAACGGTTGGCCAAAGTCACCTCTTGTGTGGATTGTCTTCAGCCCTACTATTTCCATATTCATCTGGTTGGAAGCGACGGAAGTCTACTGGATAATCGGATCTACTCCGACAAACTCAAAGGCATGAATAAGGATAAGTGGTCAACCCTAGAAACGTCTCTAATTGACTCCGGCGATGTCAGCGACCACCCTTATGAACCGCAATTTCAAGCTTTCGTTGACAGCTTGAAACAAGGCCAGGCGATGCCGCTGACCGATTTCGATACGGCCTTTGAAACTCATAGGGTAGTATTTGCCGCCGATTTATCAGCAGAAGAGGGTAGAACCGTAAAATTATCCGAATTGGACTAGATGAGAGATTTGGAGTTAGAGGAGGCCAAGATGACTTGGTCTCCTCTCGATTTTATCGTTTACTTTAGTTAGTGGATTTTAGGGCAGCTTTGTAAGATCCAACGATGCTAGCCACCGCATCGACTAACTGTTGGCCTGAAACTTCACCTTTTTTGATTGTAACAACGGCGCTGTCTGGCATCGAAACTTGAGCCTTTATGACTCCAGAAACACTTTTGAGTGCGGACCGCACTCGCGCAACACAACTAACACCTCACGTCATACCAGAGACTTGAAGTGCGATCGCCTCCGTCACTACAGCGTCTGAAGTAGTTTCTGTTTTGGTTTCTGCCACTGCCTCTTTTTGAGCGGTCGAAGTTTCAACCTCTTTCTCCACAGTCTCTATGCTACTCTGCTTGGAGCAACCTGAGATAATAGTCAGGCTAAGACAAATCAGCAGGATCGGGTAGTATATTCGTTTTAGCATCAGCCATCCCTTCAATATGTTTATACAGATATCACATTGGTGCTATTGTATTCTTAGGTAGTTATTTTGTCAATTTTATTTTGGACGATTTGGGCATGAGCGCAAAATTAAGCTGGCATACCACCTGTATACTGATTTTTACTTTTGCTTTCTCATCGATAGCCGAAAATAGGGCTACGTTCGAGGATTCAGTTCAACGATACCGCACCCGAATCAACAAAGATCCTGAGAATCTGGATCTACACCGTGAGATGATAGATTATGCAGTCAAGAGTCAGCAGATTGACGTACCTTTACATATCTACCAAAATGCCCGCGCCAAAAAGCCTGATAGCCCACTGTTCTGTTATGTGCTGGCCTATACCTACTTCAAATCAAAGCAGAAGATCGAACAGGCCGTAGACCTACTCCAAACGGCGATTTCGTCCGAATCGCAATTTTGGGAGGCCTATCGAGCATTGGGGAAATGCTACCTACTGCAGGAAGAGACCGGGTTAGCAATGAATGCCTTCTATCAATCGGTGCAGATCCAACCCAAGGCCTGGCAAGTGCAGATCCAACTGGCGGAACTTTACCGGGAACAGCATAACGAACAGCAAGCCCTTCACCATTATCAGCAAGCGGCGACTGTACAACCGAGGTCGGCAGATATCCATTTTGAAATTGGGTTGTTAGCTCGCCGCTTGAACGATTTCCAAACCGCAGAAGCCGCGTTCTTAAAAGCCATTCGTTTCGATAACAACTCACCTGACGCCTACTACCAATTGGGGCAGATCTATGCCTTGCAGCAAAAGCCGGGGAAAGCCACAGATCAATACCGGAGAGCACGAAAAATTGACATCTATCCTCGACCGGTTCCCCGCTATCAACTGGCTGATATCTTTTTGGAATTAGAAGATGGGAGAAGTGCGATCTTAGCTTTACGAAGTGGCCTCTCGTTGGATTCAAAATATGTTGTTTATACAGATCGGTTCAAAAACGTGAGTACTCCTCAAGCGGCTCAGATCTTATCCGAAATGCTAACTACGATCCCATCCACTACAGATTCAGATTCAGATGCTTTTTTGCACTATTTCGCCGGCAAGCTACATCTCAAAATTGACGATTCTGAGACGGCTCGCCGGCATTTGGAACAGGTAGTGACCTTAAAGCCCGACCATGCCCAAGCCCATGTTCTCCTTGGTCGACTCTACGAAAAATCCGAACCAGAAGCGGCAATCGAAGCTTTTGAGCAGTCGGTGGAACTCGGCAATAATGAAGTTGAGGTGATGGTCAAGTTGGCCGAGAATTATCAACAAGAAAAGAGTTATAATAAGTTCACCGAGATAGCAGATAAGATCTTAACCCTAGCGAAACATCCCGAAATCCACTACCAACTCGCCCTTTACCACGAAGATCAAGCTTTTCTAAAGCGGCAGGCTCAGGACAACGGTACCGCTGAAGAACTGGAAGACAAAGCTCTCTATCACGCCGATCAAGCGGTTAAAATTGCACCCGAAGTTGCCAAGTACAACCTTAAACTCGGCACTTACTACGATCGTCAGGGTCAACTCAAGGCCATTCGATTCTACGAAAAAGCGATTGAATTGGATCCACAAAACCCAGAGGGCTACTACAAACGGGGTTTATTTATGTCTAATTACACTTTTGGAGCCGACAAGGTATTGCTGTATGCGCCGGAGGACGTGATGGCAGATCTGCAAAAAGCAATCGAATTGGATCCGAATTCAGCAGGCGCACATCGAGCCTTGGGGATTGTCTACGACCGGATGTACGATACGGCCAATGCCATAAAGACCTTTAAAAAGGCGGTTCGACTGGACCCGAACGATGCCTACTCACAAATATACTTAGCAGAACAATACGCCCAGACTGGTCAGCAGCAATTGGCCATCAACGCTTTAGCCAAAGCTATTGAAGCCAGACCTGCTGATGTTGAAGCCTTGAAAGATTATGCTTTTTTATGTCTAAATCACGATCAGGAACGGTTATGGAAAGAGGCTAAGCGGTCCCTGGAGATAGCGATCCAGATTCGGCCCAATGACGCTGAAATTTTGATGAATTACGGCTACACGCTTTACTTAAATAGTGAAACTGATCTCGCCATCAAGCATTACCAAAAGTCGATTCAACTCAAACCCGACTGGGATATTACCTATTACAACCTGGGGTTGGCCTACGAACGCATTAGAAAATACAATCTAGCAAAACAGTCTTTTCAGAAAGTGACGCAAATAAACCCAAATAGCACGCTCAGTGATAAATCAATTGACCGACTAGTTGCACTTGAGAGGAAGTAGTGCTATGACGACTTCAGCTAAGTCAATCGGTCGCTTGCACGTCATCACAGATACCACGATTCAGTCGCGGTTCACACACAGTCAACTGGCCAAATTAGCAATTGCGGGTGGGGCAGATACCATCCAATTTCGGCAGAAATCAACTTCGACTCGTCTACTAGTAGAGACCGCGTTTCACTTAAAGGCGATTTGCGATCAACGATGTGTTCCACTTATCATCAACGACAGAGCCGATATAGCATTAGCCGTCGAGGCTAGTGGGGCGCACTTTGGGCAAGAGGATCTCCCCATCGGTGTTGCCCGACGGATCCTGCCAAGTCAAGCTATTATTGGGGCTTCCGCTCGAACCAAGGACAAAATTATGGAAGCCATCTCAGCGGGGGCAGACTACATCGGTTTTGGTCCTGTTTTCCGAACCTCCAGCAAATCGGATGCTGAAAAGCCAAAAGGCTTATCCGAGCTGGCTCGATTTTGCCAGATTGCCAGTTGTCCCGTTATTGCCATTGGTGGTATTACACTAGAGACCGTACAGGATGTTATGCAATGTGGTGCCCACGGTATTGCTGTTATCTCATCGGTTTGTACAGTTGAAGACCCAATGCAAGCTACCCGTCAGTTGATATTGGAAATTCAACAGGGACTCCCGGTTTGACCGGCTTCAAAAAACAACTGGTTCCCTTCAACCTACAGTTGGTGTCATAACTATTCTAAACCGTAACTTTCCACTATATCGACAATTTCTTCTACTAGAAGGAGGCATACAAAGCTTGGGTGTAGGATGTCACTTCTGCCTTTCTCCTGATACGTTTGGCTTATCCAGTTAATGCCTATCTCTAATCCCACTTCGTCAAGGACCATCACCAAAAAAGCTGTTATCGTGGGGCTAATTCTGGTCATCATCAACGCTTACTGGGTAGGTATTGCCAGCGAACTCTGGTATGCCGTCTATACGCTAGTCTCACCTTTTTCCAATGCCGTTTTTAGCTTAGCGGTGTTGCTTTTGGTCAACGCTATTCTCAAGCGGTATGCCAAACCGCTCGTTTTTACCCCAGCCGAACTTTTGCTGACTTACGCTATGGTGACCATGGTTTCAACTATCTCAGGTCACGCCATGATGGCAATTCTGATGGGGGGACTAGCGCATCCATTTTGGTTCGCCTCACCAGAGAACGAATGGACAGAACTCTTTCTACACTATATCCCTTCTTGGTTAACCGTTCATCAGACCGATCCGCTTCGAGGCTACTATGAAGGCAGGTCGAGCATTTTTCTGCCTGATCATCTTCGTGCCTGGCTGGTTCCAGTTTTGGCATGGTCGGGCTTTATTCTCGTCTTGTACAGCTCTTTGCTCTGCATCGGATTGATCTTACGCAAGCAATGGATGGAACGTGAAAAATTGAGTTTTCCGCTAACACACCTACCAATTCAGATGACCATGAACAGCAATTTCTTTAAACTGAAGACCCTCTGGATCGGTTTTGCAATTTCTGCTGTCATCCGCTTTGTTAATGGGGTACACGACATTTTTCCGGCCTTACCGGGCTTCCCTGCCAACTTTCGACTGGATCGTTTTTTTACCGACAAGCCTTGGAACGCCATCGGTTATAGCTCTATGTCTTTCAATTTAGCCATCATTGGCCTAACCTACTTCATGCCATTGGATCTGGCATTTTCAACCTGGTTCTTCTTCTGGTTGACCCGAGCAGAACGAGTGACAGCTAGCATGGTTGGGGTCAATATTCAAGATCTACATCTCAACGATCGTGCTACTGGTGGGTGGATCGGGATCGCCATCATTGCACTTTGGGGGGCGCGACGACATTTATCTGAGTTTATTGGGCATTTGGTTGGACGATTTCAGGTCGATGATTCACGGGAACCGTTCTCTTTCCGCACACTGATGCTGATTACCCTTCTCTGTATTGGTTTGGTTTTTACCTTTTGTTATCTGGCAGGAATGTCACTCTGGGCAATGGCGGTCTTCTACTTAATTTTTCTGATGTTTGCCTTAGCCATTGGTCGTGTGCGGGCAGAACTGGGGCCACCCTACCACGAAGTTATCGGTATCAATCCCCGTCAAATGATGGTAGACCTATTTGGAACACGGCGATTGGGAGTTGGTAACCTAACTGTTATCAGTTTTCTATATGCTTTCAACCGGTGTAACCGATCTCATCCGATGCCTAACCAAGTCGAAAGTTTACGAATCGGTGAACGATCAAAAATACCGGGTTTTACCTTGATACTTGCCTTAGCTTTGGCGATTGGTGTCGGTGCATTTGCTACCTTTTGGTCGTACCTGGAGGTGATGTACCGATACGGCCTTGACCGATGTCACGGCGCAATCGGACACTTCGGTTGGGAAACCTTTAACCCGCTCCAGAATTGGCTACAGCACCCTCGTGAAGTCGAAACTGGAGGTGTCGTATTTATGGGTATTGGACTGGGGTTTGTATTCTTCTTACAGTTTTTGAGAAGCCACTTTATGTGGTGGCCGCTGCATGCCTCAGGCTACGTGCTGTCTGGTGCTTCTTGGGGAGGGCTGATCTACTTCTGGTTTCCGGTAATGGTCAGTTGGTTGGCCAAGGCGCTAATTCTGAAGTTTGCTGGGTGGCAGATGCACCGTAAGTTGGAACCGTTTTTTCTCGGATTAGTTCTGGGTGATTATATTCCCCGTAGCATCCTGAGCATACTGAGTTTCATCCTTAATCTCTACATGCCCTCCTCTGGCGCAGGACATACGCTCTAAGCCAGATAATGGCAAGCACCGACTAAGATATCTGGATTCTGTCAACTCTTCAAGATCTCATCTTTCGCCAAACCAAATCTATTAGGCCTTTTAATGGCCTGAGGAGGCCAATAGCAAGCGCACCGAGAATACCAAGGATAATCAGTATCTGTAAGAAGTTCGTGCCGAGAGCGAATAAACCAATGTAAGTGACAACCGATAGAAGAGTCGCAATGCAAACCTTTTTCAACATCGTTATCAGTTTCTCTACTCAACCGATGTAAAGAGAAAAGGCTCAATCAAGGGTCGTAGATACAACAGGGTAAAATCCTAATACTGTTAGTTGCGTCTTATGTCGATCCCGGCCGATCCCCCTCAAAGATCAAGATCAAATTAACTTTCGCTCCTAGATGCAGGAAAGCGAAGTTACTTCTTCGGCTTCAAGATTCTAAGCAATTTTCTGACCGGATCATAGAATTGATCCACGACCCTCTCTTTGAGTGGAATAATAGCGTTGTCAGTAATGGTAATATGTTCAGGGCAAACTTTAGTACAACACTTGGTGATGTTGCAATAACCAATACCATCGGTTTCTTTCAAATCTCCTAGTCGATTTTCAGTATCTAGTGGATGCATTTCCAATGCTGCCGTATAGACATAGTGACGAGGTCCAATAAAATTGTCGTGAAGGTGGTGGTCACGAAGAACATGGCAGACATCCTGGCACAAGAAACACTCAATACATTTTCGGAATTCCTGGACACGATCAATATCTTCCTGTTGCATTTTCCAGGTTCCGTCTTCAAAATCCGGGGGTTTTGGGTTAAATTTCTTGATTTTCTTCTTGACCTGGTAATTCCAAGAAACATCTGTTACTAGATCCTTAACGTGTGAGAAGGCGCGCACCGGTTCGATAGTAACCGGTTTCTCGAGCGGCAGATCATCTAACCGTGTCATGCACATCAATTTGGGATGGCCATTCACTTCGGCTGAACAGGAGCCACACTTTCCGGCTTTGCAGTTCCAACGAACAGCGAGATCATTTGCCTGTTCGGCCTGAATCTGATGAACCGCATCTAGGACAACCATGCCTTCTGAGACTTCAGCTTCGTAATCGACGAATCCAGCCGTATTGGCATCACCACGCCATACTTTGAACTTCGCTGCTGCCATTAACCTATCTCCTCTATAATTTCTTGAAGATCTGTCCGTACTTCCGGGATCTCTTCACGCAAAATCTGCATTTCTCCATCTGCACCTTTTCGAACGATGGTGTTGTATTTTTTCGTGTTTGGTTCCTCTTTATCTGGGTAATCATCACGAGAATGGGCACCGATACTGGCTTTTCGCTCTAGTGCCGCCAGGGCGATAGCTTCAGCGCAGGTCATCAGATTATGCAAATCAAGTGCTGTATGCCAACCTGCATTATATTCACGGTTTCCGATAGCAATTACATTCTCTGATCTGTGTCGAAGATTCGCAATATTTGACAAGGCATCATTAAGCCCTTCTTCGCTTCGAGCAATGCCAACCAACTCTTGCATCATTTCTTGCAAGCCGTATTGTATCTGGTATGGGTTATCATTGGAATCCCCCGTTTGGCTTTCAAGCGGTTTAAGCGCCCAATTCGAAATAGCCTCAATCTGGCCTTCATCTAAGACGACTGCCCCATTTTCCTTTACAAACCGGGCTGCGTATTCACCGGCACGTTTACCAAAGACAAGAAGATCTGACAAAGAGTTTCCACCTAGCCGATTGGCACCATGCAAACCTGCCCCGCATTCCCCTGCCGCAAAAAGGCCGGGGACACAGGTCATTTGTGAATCCGGGTCAACTCGCACCCCGCCCATAGCGTAGTGAGTTGTGGGTCCAACCTCCATCGGTTCTGCGGTAATATCAATGCCGGCTAACTCTTTAAACTGGTGATACATACTGGGTAATTTACGGCGGATGTGTGCGGCTGAATTAGCCATCTTTTCCTGAATCCAGGCGATGTCAAGAAAGACACCTCCATGGGGACTTCCTCGACCTTCTTGTACTTCCCGTACAATACAGCGTGCCACATGATCGCGCGTAAGCAGTTCAGGTGGTCTGCGCGCGTTTCGATCTCCTTGTGTATATCGCCAACCTTCCTCTTCGTTATCCGCTGTTTGAGAACGATATAACTCAGGGATATCGTCGAACATGAATCTTCGGCCTTCACTATTTGTTAAGATGCCACCTTCACCGCGAACCCCTTCTGTTACTAATATGCCTCGAACACTAGATGGCCAGACCATTCCAGTCGGATGAAACTGCACGAATTCCATATCGATCAGGTCTGCCCCTGCGTGGTAAGCTAATACGTGTCCGTCTCCGGTGTACTCCCAACTATTGCTGGTGATCTTAAAGGCTCGTCCTACTCCGCCTGTAGCCAGCACAATTGCCTTGGCTGAGAACATTTTGAAGCGTCCCTTTTCCCGTTCATAGCCAAAAGCACCACTAACACGACCTTCATCCTTGGTCAAGGCAACAACCGTACACTCCATATGGACATCAACACCCTGGTGAATACCGTGATCCTGAAGTGTTCGAATCATTTCTAAACCCGTACGGTCTCCAACATGTGCGAGGCGCGGAAACTGGTGGCCACCAAAGTTGCGTTGTAAAATTCGCCCATCGACGGTACGATCGAAAAGTGCCCCCCATGCTTCCAGTTCTCGGACACGATCTGGAGCCTCTTTGGCGTGCAACTCAGCCATACGCCAATTGTTTAGATATTGCCCACCACGCATAGTATCAGCGAAATGAACCTTCCATCCATCTCTCTCGTCCACGTTGGCTAAGGCAGCAGCAATACCACCTTCAGCCATTACTGTGTGGGCCTTACCTAACAATGATTTGCAAACTAAACCAACAGAGACTCCTTCAGCGGAGGCTTCAATTGCAGCTCTTAAACCTGCTCCGCCAGCACCAATAACCAGGACATCGTACTCGTGTTTTTCGTATTGAGCCACTATAGAATCCTCCAGTCAGATAGAACCCCCATGGAACATAACCGAACGTAAACATCAGAGAGCGCAACTGAGCAGAGGCTCATCCAAGCCCAACGCATATGGTGTCCATTCAGGCAACTTACACAATGATAGGCTTTCTGGCGAATGGGTGTACCAGAAAGTCGATCCATGAACCCTCCGACTAGATGACGCAGGGAGTGGCATCCAAGAGTATAGCCACCAAGAAAAAAAACATTAATTGCCAAAATAATTGTACCCAACCCAATACCGAAACCGTTGTCGAACTGCGTTGCTTTCCAAACATCGAATGCCAATAAAGCAACGAAAATCAAGGCAAAGTAAAGAAAGAATCGATGCATATTTTGCAGAATTAATGGGAAAGCACTTTCCCCACGATATCCGTTACGCGGTTCACCAACGGCACAAGAAGGAGGATCAGCCCAGAAGGCTTTATAGTATGCCCCACGGTAATAATAACAGGTCAATCTAAAGCCAGCTGGCGCCCACAAGATTAGAAAGGCAGGTGAAAATGGTAGCCAAGTTGGCCACCAACCGGGTTTAGGGCCAAACCAACTATGTTCTGAATCTCCAAAGATCTCTGGAGCGTAAAAGGGGGATAAATATGGGCCGTGGTGATAATGCTCACCTTGAAAGGCCGCCCATGTCGTATAGATAACAAATGCAGTTAGCCCACAAAAAACCAAAACAGGTTGAAGCCACCAGGCGTCCGATCTTAATGTTTCACCAAATCGCCGCTTAATTAAAGTGAGTTCTGTCGTCATAGTGTTTATCTTCCTAAAGATTAATAGATTAAAGGGCTAGACCTGCGTAGATATTTTACTAGATCCCTAATAAGGCTTGTTAGACCTAAATAAAATGAATGCGTTCGATGGTAGACTAGCCTTTACTACAGACCGTATTGATGTATAAAGTTATCAATTCGGACCTCTAGTATTTCAGGCGATCCTCTCACCTCTTCCTCAATCTCGATCTCCCTCTGTATACCAAACCACACCGGCTCCCACCGAATCTAAATTACCACAATGCAGGAAAAAATACAAGGCTAAACTAGTTCCTGATTCTGCATTAAAGACCTCTTGAAAATATGAGAGATTCCTGACATAATAGGCATGTTTGTAACGCATCTGCGTTTATCATTGTTGTAGTCGCTTTTACCGGCGATATCAAGGTTCGGTAACAAATATAAATCTATTGATTAAAAAGATATTGGATTCAGGATGAAGATAGTTGGCAAACTCGTAGAAACAGGTGTCAATGTTGCACTCGATATTCAAGATCGAAAAATTATCAAGTTAACTCTCAGCCGAGAAGAGAGCCAGATCTGGATTGCTCCTCCGCTGGTCGATATCCAGATTAATGGGTTCGGTGGTCACGATCTCAATGCTGAAACCGTATCGGTGGACGATGTCTGCCAGATGGTAGAGGCCACTCGCCTCACCGGTACCGGTTATCTCTGCCCGACTGTGGTGACCGGGTCTGCTGAACGTATGAGTAGGTCAATTGAAGCTATTCAGCAGGCGGCCCGGGTCCCAAACATCGGTCAGTCGATTTTAGGCATCCACGTCGAAGGCCCTTACATCTCATCAGAAGATGGGCCTCGAGGTGCACATCCAAAACTACACGTTCGTCCCCCAGATTGGGAAGAGTTTCAACGGTGGCAAGAGTTAGCCGAAGGCCAGATAAATATTTGTACTTTAGCCCCGGAAATAGATGGTGCGATTCCATTCATCGAAAAACTGGTCAAAAACGGTGTAATTGCAGCAATAGGTCATACCAATGCTGTAACCACAGACATTAAGGATGCGGTTACAGCGGGAGCCCGTCTATCCACTCACTTAGGAAATGGAGCTCACGCTCAGATTCATCGCCATCCCAACTATATTTGGGATCAGCTTGCCAGTGATGATCTATATGCCAGTTTGATTGTCGATGGTCATCATTTGCCACCTAACGTCGTCAAGTCAATGTTACGCGCTAAAAGGCCACAAAAGTCGATTTTGATCAGTGATGCTGTTCATCTGGCAGGCATGAAACCGGGGAGATATCAGTTCACCTCCCGTGAAGTTGAATTAACCAAAGACCGTTGCGTAAAGCTTTATGGTACAGACTACCTCGCCGGCTCGGCAATTGGGCTGATTAATGGTGTCGAAAATGCCGTTAGATTTGGCCAAATCTCCTTACCACAGGCCGTTTCTCTAGCAACACGTCAGCCAGCTGGATTATTGGGAGTTGCGGACCAGATCGGACAAATTCGTCAAGGTGACTGCGCTAATTTGCTCACTTTCCATTGGGATGAGCAAAACCAGGCTATATCAGATCCACATCTATATTTGAACGAAAGCATCTAAAAAGTTAATAACGAAATAACGCAATAGTTGTAACAGTGGCAATTATTGAGAAATTCCATAACCTGTCCGGCGGAGATAGCGATAGCACCATCGTCGAAGTCAGCTAAACGGGCCGACGAGATACATACAGTGGGGAAAATAGGTATTTCTACTATACCAGAACTCCCTCTTGATCGTTTTCACCCAAGAATAACACAATCCCATTAGTGGCCAGTTTCCAACTTTTAATGTGATTACCAAGCTTTAAGGTGAAGTATTAGAGTAACAAATCTACCAAACGTAAAACAGATGTCCTACTTCCCATTTATCGTTGACTTGCAAACAGCCAGTTCTTTTGTTAAGATTTCGGTGTCAGTTGAACAGTGTTACGAAATATGCGAATTCAATACAATTCACCAGTCATCCTTTCATTCTCGATTTTGGCCGCGGTTATACATGCTGTCGCTGAGTTTACCCCCTTAGATATTGCGACAGAGTTTTTCACTGTTCGAGATTCGATGTCGGTTACAAGTCCACTGGACTATTTTCGATTATGCTCTCATGTTCTAGGTCATTCCGATTGGCAACATCTAACGGGTAACCTGACCTTTATTCTTCTGCTAGGTCCAATCCTAGAAGAACGCTACGGCAGCCGCCCAGTCTTAGTCATGATCTGTGCTACAGCATTAATTACAGGATTCATTAACGTGACGGTTCCCTTCTTCGACGGTACCTGGTTGCGGGGGGCCAGTGGGGTTGTATTTATGCTTATCGTTCTCTCTTCGCTAGTCAATGTCAAACGGGGGACGGTTCCGTTAACCTTTATTCTAATTGTCGTTATTTTTGTTGGGAAAGAAATTTTAGCCATCTTGCGTGAAGATCAGGTCTCACAAATGGCTCATATTATCGGGGGAGCTTTAGGATCTTTTTTTGGTTTCTCCTTGCAGAATGAAACCCAGCAGAACGAAAAACCTTCAGCCCCATATGCCTAGGAATTTTTTAATGATTCTTAAAAACAGGGATTACCACGAGAAATCAATTTCCCATCGCGCAGATCTTGGAGAAATTCTCCGACTAATAGGTGTGGAGGAAAAATTCTTCTTGATATGGAATCATTTGGAACCGAATCCCCGCTTTCAACTAGCCAGCCCAAATGTATGTAGTCTGGTTTTGTGGATAGTCTGGTGGTTGTTTGCCCATCTCGTTACCACTCTTCAACCTGCAAGGTTGTTTTGTTCGCGTTAATATCGTTCGTTAATAATATAATTTAAGGTTATAAGATAGAGGGGCTTAAGAAACACATATGACTTTATCCACCGAACAAATCCACCAGTGGGAGACAGAAGGCTACCTATTACTGAAGCAAGCTGTCCCTTTACCCATAATCGAAGATGTTCGGCAGTTGTTTGCTCAGATGGTGGACCGGATTATCAGCCAACTGAGAACAGAAGATCTAATTCAAGACGAGGGCGTAGATCTACCCTTTGAGCAGCGTCTGTACGCCGTTGCTGGTGAACATGCTAATCGGTTTGGTCGTTCATGGCGACAACAGGTGCTGGGAGAAGTGATCTATGATCTACATCACGCCGAACCTTTAGCTTCAGCCATTGGTGAAATCACAGGTACAGATGTCATCGGCCATCCAGTTTTCAATGCCCGTCCTAAACTGCCGAACCAACAACTAACCGTTGTTCCCTGGCATCAAGACAGCGGTTATTTCGGGGCGGAAAGTGCCACCGCTTTAATTCCAACCGCCTGGATCCCCTTAGTACCGGTTGATGCGACTAACGGTTGTCTGCAATTAGTTTCCGGCTCTCACAAAATGGGATTGTTGCATCATCAGACCGAAGATCGAGAAGGACAGTTCTTAGAGGTGATGGACCAGCATATCGATGACGATAACCTTATTACCTGCCCCATGGAATTAGGTGATGCCCTCCTGTTTCATAACCTGACGTTGCACAGATCTACCGTTCATACAACCAGCAACATTATCCGATGGGCAATTGATATTCGTTACCTGCGGGATGGCGACGAAGAGGGAAGCATTTATTGGAAGGATACTGATTTTAAGTGGGTGATTCGCAGTCAAACACAACCGGTTACCCCACTAGAAGAGTGGCTGTCGAAATGGTAGAGGCAAATGCCAACTGCAACTGATTCCAAGATTAAGAACTGTCTCTGACCATCTGGAGGAATATCGATAATACGGCTTCACTGTCTTCCCCGATCTTTAGGAGGAAAAGCGGATGCTGCAGTGACCATATCCTTGAAATTATGATTTAGAATGAGAAAGACACTCGGCATTTTTTCCCTTCTAGTTGCTATTTTCTTGCTGACGGGGTTGCTGGAGTCCAACTTTTTTAGTAAAAGGTCATATTTTTTTGACGGTGGTAATATCTACAATATGGCCAAATGGACCGGACTGTTCGGCATCCTAGCTATTGGCGTTTGCTTTGTGATTGTCACTGGTGGAATTGACCTCTCGATAGGATCGCTGATCGGATTGACAGGTGCGCTTTTTCCTTTGCTATTGGTGAACAAAGGCACACCCGTCTGGGCTGGATTTGCTATCGTCCTTCTGTTAGCGGCGTCAGTTGGCCTGGTCCACGGCCTGTTGATTACCAAGTTGCGTCTTCAACCGTTTATCGTTACGCTATGCGGCCTATTCATCTATCGCGGGATGGCACGTTATATGACCGGCGAGATGAATCAAGGATTCGGCAACAGCTTTAGCGGATTGAGACAGTTGGTCAAGTTTAAGGTTTTTGGATTTGTGCCGATGCCGTTTGCAATCCTGGTTATCACCGGTATTATCGCCGCTGTCTTTCTCAATCTAACCATCTACGGTCGCTATTTACTGGCACTAGGTCGGAACGAGAGCGCGGCTCGCTACAGCGGCATCAACACCGACCGAATGGTCATTACGGCCTATATTATCTGTTCCCTACTGGCTGGAGTTGGCGGGATTCTCTTCGCGCTGGAGCAGAATTCAGTGCAACCTTCAACTTTCGGCAACTTTTATGAACTCTACGCTATCGCCGGAGCCGTTCTCGGTGGATGCAGTTTGCGGGGTGGCGAAGGGGCGGTGGTTGGTGTGGTTTGTGGTGCGGCTATGTTGGAAGTTATTCGTAATGCCGTCATTTTCCTGGATGTTAAAACAGAGTCCGAGTTTACCGTCATCGGCTTCGTTATTCTCATCGGTGTTACGGTTGATGAATTGGTCAAACGATTCTCTGACCGGCAAGGTGCGATCCGAAGGCAAAAAGAGGTGGTTGATTCTCCCTAGTCAGCTTGATCATGTTGCAATTGATGTGGCCCCGTTTTGGTCTCTTGTTTCTATTAATTTTTCAAACTTCCATCATTAGTCAAGCTATAGCCAAACCGCTGCCACAATTTGTGGACATTACCACCCAAGCGGGTATCGATTTTGAACACAATAGCGGGGCCTTCGGCCAGAAGTATTTACCGGAGACGATGGGGCCTGGATGTGCTTTCATCGACTACAATAATGATGGATGGCAAGACATACTGCTGGTCAATGGTAAAGATTGGCCGAATCATACAACCCAACGGCGACAGACGATGGCGCTATACCGGAATGACGGAGACTCTGACGGGGATGGGATTCCCGAATTCATCGACCAGACAACCTCGGCCGGCTTAGATCTACCTTTTTACGGGTTAGGGGTGGCAGTTGCCGACTACGATAACGATGGTGATCTGGACTTTTATTTAAGTTGCTTGGATTTAGATCGGTTATTTCAAAATCAAGGTGACGGCAGTTTTCTGGATCAAACCGAAAAATCGGGTATTCTCAACCCTAGCTTTGGTACCAGTTGTGCGTGGTTTGATTACGATAACGACAGCTATTTAGACCTGTTTGTCGCCAACTATGTTGAATGGTCAATTGAAGCAGATCTGTTTTGCACCTTGGACGGAACCCACAAATCTTACTGTACGCCGGAGTCTTATAATGGTCAGTCGAGTAAACTGTATCGAAATCGGGGAGACGGAACATTCGCAGACGTCTCTCGCATTGCCCGGATCGAGGATAAAACCAGTAAGTCGCTAGGTGTTTGTATCTTCGACTTCAACACGGATGGTCTTGCCGATATTTTTGAAGCTAACGACACCCAGCCAAACAAACTCTACCAGAACAATGGTGATGGGACTTTCATTGAGCAAGGAATGATCGCTGGTGTTGCCTTTAGCGAAGACGGCAAAGCGACTGGTGCCATGGGGGTGGACGCTGGAGACTACGATGGTTCCGGCCGGGAAAGCCTCGTCATCGGTAACTTTTCCAACGAGATGATTAATCTTTATCATAACGAAGGTAGCTTTTTCATTGACGATGCTCCCATCGCTAATGTTGGTAGTAGCAGTCTTTTGACACTAACATTTGGTTGCTTTTTCTTTGATTTTGATCTGGACGGCCAACTGGATATTTTCACTGCTAATGGTCACCTAGAAGATGAAATCAACACGGTACAAAGCGAAGTTACCTACGCACAGACACCACATCTATACCTCAACACAGGAAATGGTGCCTTCATTGATGTCGTGGCTAAGGTGGGCCCAGACCTACAGCGCCCGATTGTTGGCAGAGGCACTGTTCACGGTGACATCGATAATGACGGCGATTGGGATCTACTAGTGGCAACCTGCGGTGGCCCCGTGTATCTATACCGTAACGACGCAATCACAACTGGAGGTGTCAACGCACCTTCTTGGATCAAGGTACTGCTAGTGGGGACAGAATCCAACCGAAACGGTATTGGGGCACGGGTTTCTATTCTGACAGAACAGAGAAAACAGACTCGAACTTTGCGATCTGGTGCTAGTTACTGTTCTCAAAGTGAACTTTCGTTTATCTTCGGACTCGGAGAGGCGACGCAAGTCGAGCAGTTGGACGTCAGGTGGCCACCGACGTTGAAACATCGACAAGGCCGTCGAACTGTTCTACAAAATATCAAAGCCAATCAACAACTGGTGATCCAAGAGGATAATATAAATTAAGAGTGGCGAATTAAAAAGGAATGAAGAGTGCTAGATTCACATTCCAAATTCCAAACAGGAGTATAAATAATGGAACTTCGCAACCGTGTGGGCGAGAAATTAGATTATACGTTGACAGAACACGACAACTCACCTTATACAGTGGTTATCGGCCATGGGGTCACGGGCAATAAAGACCGTCCTTTCTTGGTAGCTTTGGCCGAGGGGCTCAACAACGCGGGCATTACCACTCTTAGGTTTTCCTTTGCCGGTAATGGTGATTCAGAAGGCAAGTTTACCGATGCTAACATCTCCAAAGAGGTAGAAGATCTGGGTGCTGTCTTAGATGCGTTAGAGGACGCCGACCGAAGGTCGAACAAAATCTGTTACATTGGTCACAGTATGGGCGGGGCGGTTGGTGTTCTAAGGACTAGCCAAGATGAGCGGATTCGGTTGTTAATCTCCCTGGCTGGGATGGTACGGACCAAAAAGTTTGCTGAAACTGAATTTGGTGAAGAGATGCCTGGTCAAGGCTTCATGTGGGATGAACCGACGTGCCCACTGTCGCAAGCTTACATGGACGATTTGTTTGCGATCGATACGGTTGAGGATTTAGCTGTTGGGATTCGTGTTCCATGGTTGTTGGTACACGGTACTGAGGATGACGTGGTACTGATTGATGATTCAGAAACGATTTTTGAAAAAGCTAATTCACCTAAAAAACTTGTCGTTGTCGATGGGGCTAACCATGTGTTTAGCGATGAGGCTCAGCCAAAGATGGTACAAGCCGTCGTGGAGTGGATCATTGAACAGGCTAAGGCCTAGATTCGACTGAAAACCCAAGTGCGTATCGTTTCAACAGATCTGGAAATTCAACGTGAACCGTTTGCCCGACCGTTTGGATTCAAAGGTTCGGCCTTCCACGAAAAATGGAACTGCCTGGTTCGGGTAGAAGATGCTGAAGGTAAAGTCTCTTTTGGGCTTGGCGGATTGGCCGTTCTCTGGTCGGATGCCGACGTTTTTTCGGCGCATACTGAGGTTGGCGGCAACATTCTGCAAACGGCCATACTGGAACATGCACTTCAACGGATCAAAACCCTAGATTTTGAGACACCAATTGAAGCTTTAGACCTGATATTACCGGACGTTCACGCCTATGCCCAATCGATTACACAAAAGGTGGATCTCCGGCTGACTTTCACCTTAATAGCATTAGTAGCACTGGATAATGCGTTGTGGATGGCCTACGCTAGGCAGCGGAATGTCAACCATTTTGATCCACTGATTCCCCCCAGGTTTCGGCCTCACTTTGCTAATAAACAGCAACATTTGGCACTGGCTCCGGCCATCGGTTATAACCTACCGGACTCCGAATTGCGTCAGATGTTGGAAGCCGGAATCTACGTTCTCAAAATCAAAATTGGTCAAGCTGGAACAGAAACCGAGATGATCGAAAAGGATTGCCAGCGATTGGCCGACGTAGACCGGATCTCCAGAGAATACCGGACTAACATGACCGATAATGGTAGGATCGCCTATTATCTGGATGCCAATAGTCGCTATCCGAATCGGCAAAGTCTAATGCGGCTGCTGGATCAGGCCGATCACATCGGTTGTCTGGATCAAATTATAGTGGTCGAGGAACCTTTCGATGAAGAGGTTGTGGTAGAGATCAGAGACTTTCCCATCTGTTTAGCCGCTGACGAAAGCGTTCACACCATCGCTGATGTGACCAAATACGGGAATCAGGGATACCGTGCAATTGCTATCAAACCTGCAGGTAAAACCTTGTCTTTGGCTTTCCAGATGGTTGATGCAACGATCCAAAAAGGGATGATACCGTTTGTTGCCGACAATGCTTGCGTGCCGACGCTAGTCGAATGGAATAAGAATATCGCTGCTCGGTTGCCAGTCTTCCCCGGACTAAAGACGGGAATGATGGAGTCCAATGGCCCACAAAATTACGCCACCTGGTCACGGATGGTATCTGAGTATCCGATCCCTAACGCACCGTGGTTGACTACAAAACGGGGCAGCTTTCAGCTCAACAGTAGCTATTATCAGCAGAGTGGTGGTATCTTTCGTCTGCCAGAAACTTATACTCGACTGTTTCGATCTCCGGATTGAGTCGCTTGAACTCTGGTAAATTCACCACTTGTGATAATCAACTGTGGGTAGTGTTTCAGAATTGTTATAATATTCATCAACGTTCTATTCTTTGTCGTCTTGAGATCAATATATCGGTGGAGGTTTGAGAAACAGCTATTTTGGATGTCATCAAGCAGGTTGCCAATTTCCCAATGGCGAGCCGAGGTGTCGATGCAGTGCGATTGACTGTGATCGGAACGGATTCATCCTGAACTATAGGACATTGGTCGAATAGCGGTGGCCAAAGTTGAAATCGTAGACCCGGTCCTGAATAGAAGCGGGATCAAAAGTACAACACGAGTCATCAACCTTAGTCCAACCAAGGTGACTGAAATAGTAAAAAAAGAACCTTTCATCGACTTCAGCATGGCCTGGGTCCAGAACAATTACTTCGGCAACTTTGGAATAACGACCCACGAACTGATCTACCAAAACCTGAGCCAAACGATAGAGGTCTCGTGATATAGCCGCATTCTCCCGGTCGGAAAAGGTGGCCACACGGGCCAGATCCGGATCTTCTTCGAGAGGCGGGTGCCCCACCCCCATCTTGAACCCAGGGGCTTTGCCAAGTAGATTGGCATCATTGGCCTCTTTATAGTCGCAGGCGATTTGAGAGATGCGTTGCCTTATCGGATCGGCCAGTCGCGGGTCAATGTCGGAAGGATGAAGCTGATCATTAAAAGCGTCCCCTATTTGATGGATCAGTTGAATCGGCCGCTCCACTCCACAAAGGATCAGAAGCGCTAAATCCGTAGAGAGCAGCCCACCATCAAAATCAACGTGGATTGTTAATCCATCGCCTGCAAGGAATCGCAGTTGTTCCGGGCTGGACTAAGTGATGATGTTCCTCGTTTTCATTCTTCCGAATAGCTTCATCAAAAAGCTTTATCATATCAATCAGGGAGAATGCGACAAGTTATCCAAGCGAAGTGGTGAGATGTTAAAGCCGATGTCATCTCCTCAGATAATATTTATGGATATAATGTAGGATGTAATAGCTTCAAAAAGGAGTAAATTATGAGCACGTCATCTTTTACCCAATCTTCTTCTCATGATCTAGTCCGTGTTGGTGTGATAGCCGGCGCCGGCGGTCATACACACTCTATCTGGGGTAACACCATGAATCCGCCGGCCGGACATCTCCGCACAACAGGCATGGTGTTGACCCATGCTTGGACCATTAGGCCTGAGATGGCGGAGCGATTACAATCATCATTCCAAGGTCTGGAGATTGTGCAGCATCCTGTTGACATGATCGGGCATATTGATGGTGTATACATCGACGATATCAGCGCGATTTCGTTGTATCCACTGCTAGCAAAACCTTTTTTGGAGGCAGGTATTCCAACGTTTGTCAATCGCCCCTTCGCTACCTCTCTAGCCAAGGGACAAGCAATGGTGGATTTGGCCGCGGAACGCGGTACCGCTCTGTTGACAGCCTCGACCTGGGAATATACCGAAAGTGTAGGTGATCTACGCGCCAAAGCCGCTGACATGGCAGATATCAAGGGCTATGTGGCGCATAATTCGATGAGCGATTATTATTCGCATGGCCTACACGGCGTTTGGTACATCCACGCCGTATTACGAGACGAAATCAAAAAAGGTCGAGGCAAGATGACAGGAGCGGCATATCATACCATTAATTGGCGAAAGCCCAATGGCCTGGTAATCTATCAGCATGAACACCCGAGCCATCCGTATTATGGCTCATTGCAGTTGATCAGCGGTGCAGATGGTCAAGCGTATATGCGTATTTTCGGCGATCATCAAGGGGACGCGGAAGGTAAAATACCGGCACGCCCAGGGTATTTTCGTTATAACACCTGGAACGCCTTACAACTGGTTATTCAGGAGATGTTTGAAACGGGAGAGTCCCCGGAGACAGGAGATCAATTGATGGAAAAATTGGCGATGTTTCTCTTGCCGTTCTATTCGATTCTGGAACACGATGGAGTTTTTGTTCGCCGCGAGGAATTGGGCGATTGGGAACTTTCGAATCCATCACCGGTGTTGATGCAGGATGGAGAACCTACTGATAGTGCCTTCCAACAACCATATACTATAGAGGAATTAGAGGCGGTCGAACATATAATGTCATGAAGAGGTTTTTAAGTCTGAGGTATCCTTACGCCGAATTAACTTCATTTTCAAGACAGGGTGGGTTGTCTCTTTGCTGGATTCATTTACACTATGTGACTCTACGCGATAGAGATGCGCTATGCGGAAGAATGGGCCAAACAATGGTTGGATTTCGAAGGGAACGCTTTTGCCTTGTACGAGAACGCTGAGCGCTTTCAATTTGGCCTCTGGTACACTCCTAGGTCTGTGCTGTGGAATATCTAGCAAAAGTGAAGTTCGAGGCGATCTGGGCGCGGACGGTAGATTTGGCGAGGCGGTTTAAAGACGGGTTGGTGCAAATACCTGGGATCAAGCTCTATACCCCGTGTGCGTCGGAGCAATCTGCGGCGCTAGTCAGCTTTGGGATTGCGGGGTGGAAGGGGAAAGGGATTGAGCCGGGGACTGAGGGAAAAGTGGAACCTGATTTTCAAGGCACTACCGCACGAGCGCAAAGAGTTGCCTGCTAGTATTGCCTTTTCCTTGGTTAAGGCGGAAATAAACCGGTTGCTCGGAGCACAAGGTAGCCTGGTAGACCAAAGGAGCTAAAGTGAAAATCAATGGAGTGGAGGCGTTGCAGATCGAAACACCTCGCTATTACGAATATATCTCGGTCATGTGCGGGTCAAGGCCCATGCCAAAACCGTGATAAAAATTCCTTTGTTCGCTCTTTGCGCCTGAAGGGCTTCTGCAAACTGCATGACATCAGGTCGCCCCACCGGGTTATTATCCCAGCGTTTAGCCTGAATATAAACAACATCAAGACCGAGTTTATCCTCTTTTATGATTCCATCAATACCACCGTCGCCGCTCTTACCGATGACTTTGCCTGCGTCAACACGCGAACCTCCATAGCCTATTTTGACCAGTAGTTCTACCACAACCCGTTCAAAAAAGGACGGTGAGGTTTCTTTTAGTTTGCCAAGCAGTTTATCCGCCAACTCATCACGAAGATTCTCGTACGCAGACTCCAATGCTTCTGATGGGGGCGCCACTGAAACACCAGAGGTACCCTTTGATTCAACCCTTTTACCACCGCTTCTTGTTCCTTTAAGCTGTTGAAATTCAAGAAACTCAGGATACTGTTTGAGAAGTTTTACATTGATTGCCTTGGGCTGCTTTTTTAGGAGGTCTTTCCCTCGTTCGGTGATTTGGTAGAATCCCCATCGCGTTGCTTCGAGCAACCCGGCTTTCTTCATATATGTTGATGCCCATCCAACTCGGTTAACGAACGTCGACTGAATACCGCTTGGGAGCTTTTCCTTCAAATCTTCTTCTGTAAGACTCAATTCAACGGCAAGAGATTCAAGAACCTCGCTTGTCGATATCTCTCCCTTTTTCCTCTGCAGATCGAAGAAGTGGCAACATTAAGCTTTGGTAATCTGGGACGGCCATTCATTCATCTCCTTTGTGTATCTAACGACTAAGCTCACCGGCGGCAATGTAGAACAACGGAATTGACGTCCGGTGCAGCGCCTTGTTAGACCATTTCATGGTTTCATCTACAGACCAGGATAACTTCTGATGGAAATGGCATTGCTGGTGATGTTCTCTTGCTTCAACCTTGAAACCGAGATTTTGCAACCTTTCTGAATAATTTAATACCTCCGCATCTATCCATTGTTTTTGGAGAAACATTATAGATGATATTGTCATATTGACTAAAAGGTAAGTTTTCCACCTTTTGTAAGAACACAATTGAATTCCGATAGGATTCTATCCATATCCTCAAATGGAATCAAGGTTTAACATGTAGTTGTTCACCAGAATATCAATCGACTCATCCTCTCTATACTTAAATCAAAAGTCGTTCCTGCATCTAAAGAATAATTAGAATTTGAAAGTTTGCTTAGCCATTTTTTAGCCTTTTCAAGCATCCTTTTTGATAAATCAAGACCTTGATTGCCATCGTTTGGATTTCTTGTTACTATTTCGTAAAATGCCAACCCAGTTCTCATTGCAACTTCGAGAGTAGATTGACCAACTCTTATTTCAGTAAGTTCTATTGCTTTGTCACTTGCGTGAGATTCTATCACTTTCCCCCAAATATCATAGATGGGGACAGTGTTCAGCGTTATTTTTTCTTGCAATTTAGGTGGAAATATCCTAATCTCCATTTAACAGCAATAATTGAGGAGAAATAAGATGGAAATAATAACAGGAAGCGAGAACGTGTTTCATCAGTTCGTTTCTCCCATTGAGTGGTTCATCTAAAAAGCTACCAAGAGGTCTATTGAAGGACCAACTGAGGTGGAGGCTACGACTGGATTGTTCACAACTGCATGATAGTTTAGCTGCCTTGAAGGAATGAATGATTCCGTAAATTGAGGGCATCTATCACGTATGTGCATATTAGCTCCCTGAGATGAAAATGGAAAATGTACTCGGTTGAATAGAAATCCCTCGCATGTCAAGGAAGCACTCCGCATTAGATGCAAAGAAGAATTCTGTGTCTCATTCACGCTCGAATTTACCGAAGGGACACGAGCACCGAATGAGAATTATAGAAGATCTATGGCAAGCGTACTCTCACAGACCAGTATTTCTCGCGCGGAAACTTGTCGTGAAGAGATTCTACGAGCTTGCGATAAGAAAGAGAATTTAAACTAGGAGAAAACCATGTCAGGTAAGCTTAAGGTTGGCATTATTGGAACTGGGATCATCGGCAAAAACCACATTAGCGGCTATCAATCGATGAGTAACGATGTTGATATTGTGGCTATAGCAGATATCAATGAAGCTGAAGCACAACACGTCGCGCAGGAAAACGGTATCTCACACGTATTTTCCGATTACCATGATCTGCTGAAGATCGACGAAATCGATAGTGTCGACGTCTGTCTCCCTAACTTCCTACATGCGCCAGTCACGATCGATGCGCTCGAAGCTGGCAAACATGTCTACTGCGAAAAACCGATGGCAAAGACCGGTACGGAAGCGCAATCGATGTACGACGCGGCACAGCGGACAGGGAAGAAACTATCGGTACAGATGGGAACTGTTTTTTCCAGAGAATCTCGAACTGCCAAACGCTTAATCGAGGAAGGCGCGCTGGGTCGGGTTTACTATGTTAAAACAAGCCACTACCGTCGCCGTGGACGAGTATACGTCGATGGCTACGCCACACCACACTTTGTGCAAAAGGAGAAATCTGGAGGCGGAACGCTGGTAGATATGGCGGTTTACCACCTGGCACGGATGGTCTATCTGCTGGATAATCCAGAGCTCGAAACCGTAACAGCTTCAACATTCCAAGAACTCGACATGGATGAGAAACGCCGGCGAGAGAGCGGCTATGACGTGGAGGAGTTAGGCACCGGATTTGTGCGGTTTAAAGACAACGTCACGATGTTTGTGGAAGAGGCATGGGCCGCCCACATCGATGGTGGCGAGGGCGACCGTATTATGGGAACGAAGGGAGGGGTCAGGCTTGACCCCTTTACCTTCTATACAAATATGTATAGCATGGACGCCGACGTTAGCTTCAATATCGATGCTTATGAAAGACGCATGCGATCTCTCGGGTATGCTGTTGAAGGCTATGAAGACTCACAGAAACACTTTGTTTGGGGTGTTTTGAATCGCATTGAGATGATCGATACCGGTGCGATTGGTCTAACCGTTGCTCGCATCACTGAGGCGATGTATCAATCCAGCGAAGAGAGGAAGGAGATAGACCTGCGGTTATAATCGGTTATAATGCTGTGATGGTTTGCTAGACTTCATAATTTAACTTTGGTGAATAGAAGCCAATTCAAAACTTCCAACACCTATCAAAAACAACACATTAGCCGTAACCGATTCCTCAGAATCCATTTGACAATTAAAAAACCGCGTTATGAACTCTATCCGCGGAAAATGCATCGATCTTCGCTATACTGAAGTTTCTAAGGCAGAGAGGATAGTGACGTATGTTGGTTTTTGAAAAGTAAATCTCTGGGGAATTAGACTGCCGTGCGACATCTTTGGGGGTCATGCCTTGGAGGTTGAGAAAAATCGGGAATTGGAAGAAGACGGCGAAGTTGATCGCCTTCTAGATAAAGCCACTGGATAGGTGCTGAAATGATTAGAAGCCATTTCAAAATTGCCTCAATGTAATGAGGATGCAAGCAAGGTGAAAGAGCGCTTGCTAGATCTAAATTTCTCTTTCCCAACCAACAACCAGTCTTCGCCAGTTTGGCCGCCACGCAAAAGTCGGCTCAACCTTCCATCGACGCCTGCCAGACCGCAATTTGCACCACCCTCATCTTTCTTGGTCTGCTTGTTTTTACGGCAGGGACAGATCAATTCAATGCCGCCTTTCAACCGCCTTTGGCCAAGCGGATCACTGTCGTACCCTTTATCCGCTATGATGCGGACAGGATTTTGCCGCGGCCGACCAGTACCTTTTCTGGGCACTGTAACCTTCTCAATAGTGGCTTCCAGTCGTTTTATTTCACCCGCTGAGGCTGAATCTAGATCAGCATCGATAGGGAATCCCTGGCCATCGACCACCACCATCCACCCTTGTCGCCTTTGCTCTTTCCAAGGTATGGGCCCCTTTTTTGGCCCAGGCCAAACGGCCATTGGCCAAGGTTTCTGGCCAATCTAACTGGCCCTGTTGCTCCAGTTTGGACAGGAATTTAGGCCATATTTGGAGCCAAACACCTTGCTTTTCCCACGACTGTAATCTTGGCCGGCAAGTGCTAGCTGATGGATATCGATCAGCTAAGTAGTTCCATCCGGCCCCAGTTGGCCAGAGCCGGATAATACTGTCAAACACTTGCCTGTTGCCTCTGGGCTTGGGTCCACTTTTGCTGAAGGCTGAGGTTTTGACCGCCAGGGTTCAAGTCTGATCCATTGTTGGTCGGTGACAAATAGTTTTAGTTTGGCCATAAAAAGTTCCTTTTTAGACCCAACTAAAACTAGACCTAACACCTTGAGATGCGCAAGTTTAAATTGTATTTAATTTTGAAATAGCTTCTAACAAAAAACCACTTTCCGCCCCGCGAAGGAGATGAGTGTGAATCGCACTCGAACTTGCCAAACCTTCCTTTGGCCGCTTGTAGGCAATAGATAACGATCCCTTCCAATATTTTGCGGGCTAGCATCGGTTTTCTGTTATGCCGGTTTTGCGACTTTCTCGCAACAGGCCGCCAATCGAAAGTCCAAACAACTCCGCAATTTAAGTGGTCGGATCAGGCATTTTACCAAAGGCTGTGCCTCATTACTCAAATCGCAGCAGGAGAGCACTATTTGACTGATATACCAGTAGCAGTGGAGGTTGTCATTGCTGACAATTGGGCCGGTAAGTGAGGTCGATAATGGCCAAAAAACCAAACGCCTTCACTGTTCACGTTGTTGGTGCGGCTGACTTGTCTCGTTTGCCCACTCATATAATGATAACGGCTCTAAGTGTAATCCCAGAAGCCCTGTGTTGTAACCAGTCTCTCACATTCCCTTGCCCTACAAAAAAATGAGTTGAAAGCAAATATAAGTTGGATTACAGTTCCAAATCGTTACGGTGGAATGTCGATGCGGAGCAGATTTCTACCACCACTCAATCGGGCTAGATCAAGGTGTTGCGGTAGCTGACCCAACACCCGTTTTAGCCAATCTGTCACAGCAGAAAGTCAGTCTAAAAACAGTGACGGTGGTAGCCGGTCAAGCAGTAACAGTGCCGATTGAAGTGGATAATGCCAGCGGCCTACTGGTAGCTGATCTGAAACTAAGCTGCGACCCGCTGCGACTGGCCTATCAACAAGCTACCCCACCGACTTAAGCTAGGGCTTTCAACTGAAAATCAACGACCAGGTAGCCGGTATGTTGTCAATCCCTATCTCGGCTAAACAGCTATTAGTAGCGGCAGTGGCTCCATCCTGCAGATCAGTTTCCTCAGTTCA
This sequence comes from Candidatus Poribacteria bacterium, assembly GCA_030748495.1. Classification (GTDB taxonomy): domain Bacteria; phylum Poribacteria; class WGA-4E; order WGA-4E; family UBA9662. The sequence continues at coordinate 52,401 of JASMLX010000020.1, forward strand.
GCCAAGCCCAGCGGTCAGGGGGGCAGCCCACTGCTGCTTGCTGCTGGAGGAAGCACTGTTGTGGAATCTGGAGGGACGGCAGTTTGATTCCTAAGTGACGGGCTTTAAAAGAGATCTCTCTGCCTCCAAGGAAACTGTTAGCGTTCCACCAAAATTATGTGAGCCACGCAGATACTACAGGCAAGTTAGATAACTTCATCTATAGGTTGATCTGCAACATTTCAAATCGGCAATGCTAAGAACGAATTGACCGAAGCTACATATTTATCGAATTGTTCCCGGCGAATGCTGTGTCCAGCTGAGGTAATGTGGCCTACTTGAAAATTGTTGTTAATAGCCCTAGCACGTTCAGCAGTCTCGGGCGAAACAATACCCCCCAATTCGGTATCTGAGGTTAGTAGTAGGGTTGGACTTTTAATCCGTTTAACATCTTCTTGCCAGTTAAATGGGTCGTCAATAAAACCGAAAGCTTCAAGCTGAAACTGCTTCTTGCTGCTGGCCCAAGCCTCCATCTCGATCGCATCCCAAGTCGGATTTCGCTGGCGGCCGCTGTCCATAATCTCTTGGATGGATTTAGCTTGTGTTTCAATCATACTTTGTTGCCAGTTATCGCGCCGCACTTTTCGTTGTTGATCGGTAACATCCATTTCTGTAAACCAAGGCGGGTCCTCCAAGATAATTCGGCCCATCAGGTGTGGGTAGTTAGCCGCTAGTGAGGCTACATTGCTAGCTCCCATCGAATGACCAATCATATGAGGCTGATTTAGTTCTAACGCTTCGATTAAACCGGCTAAGTCCTGGGCATGATCGAATTTTGAATAGCCAGACGACGGCGTATCAGAACAACCATGACCTCTTGCGTCGACCATAATGACATCGTAATAACCCATTAAATAGTTGGCTAAACGCGTCCAACACAAACCGTTGTCAGTAATTCCATGAACTAGAATTATTGTGGGCAAGTCGCCGCGAGTTTGATAATAGTGTAACTGAATCCCGTTGGTTTGGATGTGTTTGGATGACCAATTTAACATTAGTACTTCCTCCCTATCGGTACGAGATAAAAATCATAGACGATCCAGGCAAATGGTATATATTGTCTCAATCACCTGAACCTTGTTCAGACGTAATCGGGTAATTTGTAATTCAGACCGGCTGCTTCAGGAAGCCACACACCGTCTGGTTGTCTGAACGTTTTTCTCTCTGGTTCTAAAAAGTGTGTTAAAATCCAGGCTTTGAAGTCCTCATAACTTTAGATTTGATCTCACGATCCTTGTCGGTGACCGGCTTTGAAAGAAATCTTTCTGCCCCCAGGGAAATTGTTAGCGTTCCACCGGAGAGAATTTAATTGAGTTTCGATCGCCTGAACGAAGATCGAGTATCGTCGAGTCACTTGTCGGGCCTTTAACCTACACAATATAGTTGTAGGTGTCAAGATTCTTCTCTACCCCCAGATGCTCTACCTTCTGCCGACAGTGTTGGCAGAGGTGCAAAAAAACAGTGTATCCTCTCCTCTATCGATCTATTGTTGCAGTTGGTAGCGCAAAGTAGAAAGTGGCGACGGTCTGTTTGACAGATAAACAGGCTGAACTGGGTTCGTCGGCCAAAGTTTTCTAGTGTCTTAGAAACCCGCCGACGCTGGCGGTCATCGGTAATATCGTAGGCGACCGCATAGTACATCTCAGCTTGACCTCTAACTACTTACTAATGGTTAGTGGAGAATAGGTGTCGATTTCGCCTTGCAGATACTTGGCTAAAATTCGTACTTGCAACTCAATTAAACACCGTGAGGGCAATTGATAGCCGAAAATAGGGTGAATGATTTGGTCGTTTTTCCGTTTCTCATAAGCGGTATAAAAAACCTTGCGGGCAGAGGATTTGAGGTGAAAACCACCGTTCTTAGCCTCAAAGTCGTCCACCAAAATCTGCCAATTGTTTATTAGCGTAATCACAACTGAATCGGCGATGACCGAGCGGAATTCCTCCATCAAATCTAAGGCTAAGCAGGGACGGCCGTAAGTCTGTTGGTGATAAAAACCGATATACGGGTCTAACCCCACCAGTTGGATGGCCGGCGACAGGTCTAAAGTCAACAACGAGTAGGCAAAACTAAGCAGGGCATTGACCGGGTCTTTAGGTAGTCGTCGCGACCGTTTCTGAAACCGAAAACCGGTCTCGGTTTTCAACAGAGTATCGAAGGTGGCAAAATAGTGGGCGGAGGCATTTCCTTCCAACCCTAGAAGTTGGGCTAATGACTCGGCCTGACTCACCCTCTTTTTGATCTTTCCTATCTGTTGCACCTGCTTTGCAATCTCTGGTTTCATCTCTTCGGATTTCCACTTTCGACGTTGGAGCATAACTTTCATGTTATGAATTTTGCCTGTTACTATCGACTTGGCAATGGCCAAACACTGGTCGGGTTGCTGAGCCGTCCGGAACTGCGATATCCGCAGCAATGAGTTGCGCGAGACCGCGGGCGTTAATCCACCTTGATAACGGCCATAAGTTGACAGAAAACCGACTGGAACTCCCTCTCGGAGTAAAGTCTGAAAGACCAGCGTGGTCAAACTAACGACGCCGCCGACTACTAGCTGGCCCACGTGGATCAGCGGAATATCTTGCAGCGTTTGACCCTCCTTGACCAGCAGAAGCCGCAGACCGTTTTTTCCCACATCACCCCCGGTTTATCCACACATAAGACCTGATCGATACCCAAGGCCGGTTTGATACGTTCGGGCCTCTGGTCCAGATCTTTCAGATAAACCACTTCGTCAGGCAGGCAGATGTCGCGCAGGCTACAGCCGTTGCAACGGTTGTCTTGCACCGGTGGTGGAATCTTCTGCCGGCTCAGCAGTTTCTGCGCCTGGCAGACAAAATCCAAACTCTGCTGACGCAGTTGCTCATCAAACGGCACTTTGCGTCGCCGATTAGAGCCGATATAGGAGATGCAACCGAATGGAACTTCGACTTCTGATCCAGAAGTAGTCGACTCCAACTCTTCGATCAGCATCCTTGGCAGGAAGGGTTGAACCTGGTCGTTGAGCCAGTTGCCGGTGCCGGCCTTTTTGTGTTCAACGGGCGTTGGTTGGCCCTCCCCGTCGAATTCGATCAGATCGACATAGCCTTGACACACCCAGTTGTGGCGAGGCTAAATACTGTTGGCGAGAGGTTGACTTGCCTTTTTCTGATCGATTTTCCATCTGGGTGCGGACCCGTAGATGCTTAATTTGCCCCTCTTCTACATGGTGGTTGACTACCTGGTGTCCTCCCACCGATTCGTAATAGAATCGGCGGTTACAAAAGACAAAGGTGTTGATCTGTGAGAGCGGAATCAGCGGTTGTTCGTCAGATACTATTGCCAGGTTGCTTTGGCTCATGGTTGTTCCTCCCGTTAAGCCGTCGGGTTTGTCCCATACTCCTAGTTGTTTTATGACCGGTACCAGCATAAAAGGCAAAATCGGTTAATAGATTGATCCATCGGATTTAGTCTGAGTCGGCCATTTCAAAGGTGCTGTCACCGACAAAGCCGTTCTCTTTGAAGTTGCCAAAATCGAGTTGACACAGGCGACCGTTGATCTGGGTCAGTCGCAGATTCTGTTCGATGGCAGATAATAGTTGGGATTTATCAATGGGTTGAGGGGCAAAAGCGTTCTATTTCCGCACCCTACTCTGGAAACAGCGCACCAGATCTAAGATGGTACTGTGGCCGTATTAGATTCGTCCTTCTGCCGGGGGCCGCTGGAAGAGATAGCCAAACTACCCGGTACTCCCGTGATTCAGAATGGCTACTTGGTTCCCTCCGACGCGCCCGGTTTCGGTCTAGAAATTGACCAAGCCTGGATTAACCGCGTCTCTCGATAATTGGTAATTGAAACTTTCCGCCTGGAAAGTGAGGAGTTGCGTGACTCAGCGGAAAGTGTTGATACGACCGAATGTAATCTAGATCGTCGACGATTAGCACTGGGTTTAAGCCTTCGGCGTGATGGATGAGACCAACCTGCAAACACCCAATATCGACTCGCTGGTGATTTCCAGTCGGACGTCCGTTGCGTTACACCACCGTGCTCACCTTTGAATCCAGAATCATGATCTGGAGCCGGAGCCTAACATCAAAAGGATTTCGACCGGCATTGGACTTCGGTGCTTGGTCTCGAACTGTCACCAGAGTTTGGCCAAACTACTACCAGTTGACTATTTGGTTAAGTTTAGGGGGGACTACTGTGGTCGAGTTGTTCAAAACCAGCCTGTCAGTCAAAAGTTCTGCTGACCTCAGGATCTATCCTTTGATGATGGAATAGTGTCAAGACTAGCATGACAGTAACCAAAGAATACCAGCTGTTGCGTGGAGGGTTATGGCCCTAGTGATCCTAAGCCCTGCGCCCGGCTCTCGACGACAGTACTGATCCGAATGGTAAGGACAGCAACAGCGCGTTTCGCTGTGTTCGGTGTGTGCCAGATCCGATAATCTCTGTCCCTTCCGCAGGAGGAGATTTACTACTACTGGTAGAAGTTGCGCATTTGTGTGAGGAATTAGTTATACTTTACAGGATGAGAAAGGTAAAATGTAGCGAAACGCACGACATCAACTTTTTAGTTGCAACACAAAGAGAGTCTATGAAATTAACCAGAAACTATTAATTTGTCCTCGCCATGGATCTCGCTTTACGCTAAACAGGAGAGATTGCCAAGGGACTAGCGCTTGTCCTTTGATGGAGTTCAAAGCAGCTATTGATGGGAGTATGCTGATCTTGGCACCCTAGTAAGCAAACGATATCCGTGGGAAGAGACAATACCACGCTAATTCCGGTGGCGGCTTTCAGTGGTGGCAAGGTTTCAAACATCATAATCGGTCGGAGTCTAGCTATTTAGTAGGTTTTCACACTGTCAATGGCACTAAAGTCCGTAGTTTTGATTAACAGCTAGGGCATAAAACTGAGGGAATCGAATTGATGAACACCAAAATAACCAAACCGAAAACCTTAAAAAGAATAGACAATACTGAATTTCGCATCGTTTGGCAGGATGACCACACTAGTCAGTACGATTTGTCTTATCTGCGAGCTTTATGTCCCTGTGCCGAATGTTGCAAACTCAGAAATGATGGTCAAGATGTCCACTCCTTGTTCTCTAATATCGGCATCGGCAACATCGACAAGATCCACTCGGCTGGCATCCAAGCGGTAGATGTTCAACTGGTTGGCCGATATGCCATCCGCTTTCACTGGAGCGACGGCCATCGCTCTGGCATCTATGACTTTAAGTTTCTCCGTTCTATTTGTCCGACGGAAAAGAACAAAGCCAACAGTGAAGAACCTGGTAACATTTGCAGCTAAATACTAAATATTGGTGGAGGAAAAGCAACCTCATAGTGTAGATTGAAAGAGGTGCTAGATGCCAGTTAGAAATATCATATGGACAGAATTTACCTCGCCTTGGTAATAGCGGAATTGTAGCGATTTTGATGACTGTCGTTAGCTTGATATTACGTTTTCTTTTCATCAGTGGTGCTGGCTAATTGTCATCCAGTGGCAATGGGAAATAATTGGGTCTTACGTCCTCCAATGAACCTGTCTGAGCTCTTGACTAAGCTTAATTTTAGATAGTAACTGCTGAGGGGAAAAGCATGACTAATACAAATCAAAAAGTGGCTATTGTAACGGGTGGGACCGGCACACTTGGTACTGCTATCTGTCAATTCCTTTTGGCTCGTGAATATCAACTGGCCATTCCATATATCTTTGAACACGAAATAACGCCTTTTCAGTTAGCTGTTGGCAATCAAATTGGTAGTGTTTCACTAATTCGCGCCAACATTACCCAAACTGAAGATGTTAACCAGTTGATTACCCAAACACTGGAGCAATTTGGACAAATCGATGTTTTAGCTAATATCGCTGGTGGTTTTTTGGGTGGAATTCCGACTAGTGATATTGATCTGGAAAAGTGGGATTTGATGATGGATCTTAACTTGAAATCGGTTTTTCTCTGTTGTAAAACAGTTCTACCTCACATGATCCAGCGTCAATCTGGTAAAATTGTCAATGTGTCGGCACGAGCGGGATTAAACGGTATCGCCGGTTTGAGTGCCTATTCTACCTCCAAAGCGGGAGTTCGTATTCTGACCGAATCAATCGCGGAAGAGGTTAAAAATGATGGTGTCAACGTTAATGCTATTATGCCATCGATTATCGATACGCCACCCAATCGTCAGGCAATGCCAAACGAAGATCACAGTCTTTGGGTTGACCCACACGAAATCGCTAAAGTCACTGGCTTCCTGATTTCCGATGCGGCTAAGATTATCAATGGAGCCGCCATCCCTGTATACGGCCAAGCCTAGAAGCCCCTGTATGGTGAGAAGTTGGTAATGACTTGAACCCGGTGGTGGCTGTGATCAAACTCCTTGATGGTGACAGTAAGAACTAGACCTAGCAACAACAAGACGGGAGAAATGGCGTTAGCTTTTCGAATGATGACCAGAGCCGTGGTGTAATAGAGGCCAATAGCTCTGACGGCAAAACGTTAATAAATAGTCATGACTCTTGAGCCTCTGTTAGCAAGAAGTTGATAAGACTAGCGCTACAATTGTAGGTAGTGGAGGTCTTCTCTTAGCGCCCTAAAGATGGCGTTGCTGTTGGCTGCTGGTATGCTAGCAACAGCCAGGATGGCATGATTGGCCCATTTGACGTTATGGTGATTGGGTCTGGGTTCAACGGGCTAAAAAACAAATTTCAGCAGGTAATCTGAGTTGGATGGTAATCTAACTAAATCAGACGGGCATCTATACCGTCAGCGACAAAAAGAGGCCGATGATACTAACACGTACTTCTAGAAACTGGTGTGCTGAGGAACAGGGCCTTTTGGCCAGGCTTTATGTGCTTCAGGCCGCTTATAATAGTCTAAGCCTTCAAGGACTTCCTTGCCTGTGCTAATGATTACCGCATCGACGCTTACAACTCCGACAAATGTATTCAACACTAGATGAACTTAAATTTGACCACAGCTTTATCTCCGAGTTACCGGCTGATTCAGAAACGGAAAACTACTGCCGACAAGTGACAGGGGCTTGCTATTCCCTAGTAGAACCGATACAGGTAAAACGGCCCCAACTAGTCGCTTACTCGCCGGAAGTGGCGGAAGTGCTGAATTTGAGTGAGCAAGTTTGTCGGTCGGCTGATTTTTTGCAAGTCTTCTCAGGAAACCGCATATTGCCGGCGATGAAACCTTACGCCAGCTGTTATGGAGGTCACCAGTTTGGTCAATGGGCCGGACAATTGGGTGATGGGCGAGCTATTAACTTGGGTGAAGTGGTCAACGTAAATGGCCAAAGATGGGGGCTACAACTCAAAGGGGCCGGCCCGACTCCTTATTCACGCGGTGCTGACGGGTTCGCCGTTTTACGCTCCTCAATACGTGAGTTCTTATGCAGCGAAGCCATGCACCATTTGGGTGTACCGACGACACGCGCCTTAAGTCTAGTTACGACGGGAGAACAGATTGGGCGCGATATGTTTTATGACGGTAACCCTAAACAGGAAGCAGGGGCTGTGGTCTGTCGTGTTGCCCCCTCCTTTACCCGATTTGGCAGTTTCCAGCTCTTTTCGGCACGTGGTGATACCGCAATACTGAAGCAACTAATCGATTATACCGTCCGTACTGATTTTCCTCATTTGGCTGAACCGTCAACCGATGTCTATCTCACCTGGTTCCAGGAAGTTTGCCACAAAACTGCCATGTTAATGGTCGATTGGATGGGTGTTGGGTTTGTGCATGGTGTGATGAATACAGATAATATGTCTATTCTCGGTTTGACCATTGACTATGGCCCCTACGGTTGGCTGGAGGATTATGATCCCACATGGACGCCCAACACCACGGATGCTCAAGGTCGGCGTTACAGTTTTGGTAACCAGCCATATATTGATTGCGCATTGGAATCTAGCTCAGTTAGCACAGTCAATTTATCCGCTGATTGGGCAGCAGGAGCCGCTGCTCAATGCCTTAGATGAATATAGAAACGTGTTTGAGCAAGGCTGGCGACAGATGATGAGCCGAAAGCTGGGATGGAACAGCTTTGAGCCGGCCATCGACGAAGCCTTAGTAAGCGAACTACTGGAAATTTTACCGTTGGCGGAAACAGATATAACAATTTTCTACCGTCGGTTGGCTGAAGTGGATACCCAGGCAGAGAATCTATCTGAGACCAGTGACCAAGCGCTAATGGAACCCCTGATGGAGTCTTACTACCAGCCAGCTCAATTAACGAATGACTATGTATCCAGATTCGGGAAATGGATACGCGATTACATCGATCGAACCCAGCGTGATGGCACGCCGAATGATGTTAGACGCCGTCGGATGAACAAGGTAAACCCAAAATACGTGCTGCGAAACTATCTAGCACAACTGGCGATCGATAAAGCCGAAGAAGGGGATAACTCCATGGTCGATGAACTGTTGGAACTCCTGCGGCATCCTTACGACGAGCAACTGGATAAACAAGCCTATGCGGTTAAGCGTCCGGAATGGGCGCGCCATCGGGCTGGCTGTTCGATGTTATCCTGTAGTTCCTGATACTAACAGCTTTCCTTAAGTCTGCAGGTTATCAGATTACCTTCCGCCTTTTTACATGGTGGTTTCCTTACCACTGGCCTCTTCTCCGTACTGCACAACGACCGATCGGCTCTATACGATTCTTACCGGATGAGATATGCCGGTTTCCTTCAAGCACGGATTTCGGATCTTGCGGTTGGCTTGGGATCCGGATCTGCGCGCGATAGAATGGTTCTGTCAGAACTGGGGGTTGAGTTTGACTCAGGAGGCATAATTGAGTCTTTTCTGAGTTAGGTTGGTATACCAGCTAATACGAGCAATGACGGCGCAATTTATCTGTTTGGCCGCTACGATGATTTTAGCTGAGGCTGTACTGGCACAAGCCGTAGCCAAGTGGATTAGGCTAGAATCAACGACACGACAGGCGGTCAGCTGAGATGTTACAGGCAGCGAGTCCAGGTGGTGGGTGTGTCCAAGATGGTAGGTAAAGATGGCTTTAGGAGTACCAAGGGCTGGCACTCAGAAGCCCATCAGGCGGGAAAATACAATGTGACAACTAAGTTGGATTGATCCAAACACTCTTTCCGTCGCTACTTGACGAAATGGTAATCGACTATTCCCAGTTGGTTGCCCGAAAAGCGCTGTTGAATTGGAGTCTCTTGGCCACGATAAGAGCTCAGACTGAAGCTATAAAAGATGTACTGATCTAAGATTTAGATCAGATGGTTCGCCTTGCTGGCCAACTCAAAATCGAGGTTGCTGATTTCACCCGCGTCGTGCGTCGTCAAGTCTATCACCGCCCGGTTATAGACACCAAACCGTTCCGGGTGGTGATCCATCTATTCCGCTACTAAAGCTAGCCGGATCATGAATCCGAAAGCCTTAATAAAAGATGAAAGCTGAAACTCCTTATGTAATTTTGCATCCTGAATCACCCAGCCTGCAACTTTTTTTATTCGGTTTGAATTTCGTCTGAACTCAGTTTCTCAGTCACAATATTTCCCCTCGTAGCCCATAGTTCTTTATGATTTTACCACGTCATGCATTAAGAACTTATCCGTAATTAACTTGACACTTTGCCTCATTTCCCTTTCAATAGGTACCATGTTCAACCACATAGCATGGAAGCGATATGACCAAAGTGAAGTCATGGCAAGTCTCCGATTGATTCTGGCCAAAAGTTGAGCCATTAATCCCGTCACCTCAGCGAGATCCAAACCAGCAATACCTGCCCAAAGCCGGTAGAGGGAGAAAACCGATGCTGGCCCGAAAAATATTGGAAGGAATCGTTTATCTATTGCCTACAAGCGGCCAAAGGAAGGTTTGGCAAGTTCGAGTGCGATTCACACTCATCTCCTTCGCGGGGC
>JASMLX010000210.1 GCA_030748495.1 Candidatus Poribacteria bacterium
TGGAAGTGGAGGAGGCGCAAGCGCTTAAGGCACAGCAGATCCTGCAACAGGTGATGGTGGCTGCAGGCCGACACTATCTGACAGATGTGCCAGTAGTAGTGGAGGCCACCATTGCTGACAACTGGGCTGGGAAATAGCCGACAGGCCCATTAACTGGCCACCAAAGACTAGCAGATCGAACGCCTACAGTCTGCTCTCGACCAGAGTCAGCAACTTCAAGCATTAAATAAAAATGTCCGCTAAATGACCTTATCGGACATTTTTATTTACGATTCCTATGTATTGGTTTATACTAGATAACCCTCATTACTAGTTCTGAGAATTTAGGCTATGGCACATCTTTTACAAAACTGTCAGTGCAATGATGCCAAGAATTAATTCCCATCCGCCACTCAACGAAACCTGTATGATGACACATTAACATCTTATCAGGAGCTTACAAATGAGAAAGCTATTCTACCTCTGCTGTCTACCTGTCATGTTTTTTGGCTGTAGTAGCAAACAGGGAATCCAACCTTCAACTTTCAAGCAACAACAACAAGCAATCAAGCGGATAGAAAATCAACTAGGAAGTATACAACAAGAAATTTCCTTGATTAAATCGAACCTGAATATTTCTGCTCTAGGTGACCAGATTTCCCAAATTAATCGTCAGATTAAAGAGGATCAACAGGCAACTGCTCAGCAACTAAAGCGGTTATTAGACTTAAATTCATCTCCGCCAACAGGATTAGTTTCTCCACCAAGCCCAGTTGAGACAACAAAACCAATACCAGAGATCGATCTATTGCCTTCGTCCACTGAGACCTTGGCTGGTAGCAACGAGCTGCTTATCCAAGCTTGGCAAAACGCTTTAGACCAGTGGAGCGATCCCAATGTAGCCTCTGTTTTCTATGCCGACTCAAAAGGAACTCATTGTGATCTGTTAGCGCGTAATATGTTTGCCAGTTGCGGGCTGACGACCTTTCGCAATCGAAATATCGACCAACTCCATAGCTATATGAGCCGAAGTTGGAAATTACTAGCCGCTGAAGAAGCCGCAGCCAAAGCTTCGCAAGGCATCCCAACCATTGCCATGACCACCAAATCACAGCCTCCGGGCAGCCACATCGTGATTCTTTTAGGTGGACTGGATAGCCAAGGACGACCTAAAGTTCGCGGCGCGGGGACCTTTAGCGGGCCATCAGGTATTGAACACCGTAAACGGCCAAAATTCAAATATCGAGGTGGCACTTACGAAGGGTTAGGTTGGCACTGGAGATCGTCTCACTTTCAGTATATAAGTTACTTTGCTATGTCCGAACAAGAAATGACTCGAGCCAGCCAAAAGCTAACAGAAAACCAAATGTTTGCCATGGCCAGATCACGGTCGGCGGGAGTAAACATTATAGATGATGGGTTTGATGAGGATGAGGTTGAGCAATTGGGATTAGACGGCTTTATCGATGATGGTAACGTGGATGATCAAGATGACTAGTAGATCATACTTACTAGGTTCATCATCAATATCCCCAGTGACTAATTAATGTCCGCTAAATACACTTATCGGACATTATTTCGTGGACAGAATCTGGTTACGCTCCATGTTATCGGCCACATTATACAAAAATAAAACACCAGATAAATCGGCATTAACAAAGGGGCGGTACCCATTGGGGCTCCATCTTTTTTAAGAATTTCCGCCGCGATTTCTTCTGTTGGAGCAAACTCAGCAGCAAAGTCCCAATACCACCAAACAGAAAAACTCAGCTAATCACCAAAATCAGAAGAAATCTGAACTTATTGTGATGATTAGGGAGTAGGTAAGTGTGTGGCCAACCAAGTTATGCCCATCAAAACAATTGGACTTAATCGCATTAGATTGCAAATTAAAAAGTAATATGGTTAACTCATAATCAGGTTTATACAATCGATTAATATCTTTATCGCTTCTTAGCTAATTAAGGTTATGAGGAATCGCGACTTAGACCATAAACTTGAACGAGCCATTACATTTCTGGTCACTACTTTTCAGCAATCGGGAAATAATCCCAAGCCTGTCATACTCCACAGTATACGTGTAGCTCTTTTTTTATATGAATATCATTATCCTGAAGAAACCATAATTGCGGGTGTCCTACATGACTTAGTAGAAGACACTGATTGTACTATTCTAGAAATCGAAGAGAATTTTGGGAGAGAAGTCGCACAACTAGTTGAGGCCAATACATTCAACTCAAAAATAGCAGACAAAACAGAACAAAATCGAGAAATGTTTTCTCGCTGCCAGGCCAAGGGGAAAATGGCTTTGCTGATTAAGGCGGCCGATATTCTGGATAATAGTCATTACTGGCATTTGTTGACCGACAAGGAATTAAGCCAATGGCTAGTATGGAAAATAGAATACTTTCTTCAGCTTTCTCGGTCAGAGTTAGAGGAAGAACAAGTTTGGCATAAGCTGTCGCAACGCTATCAACAACTAAGCACTTCAATTAGCTAATTGATAAACCCCCATCGCTTATTTTATTAGTAGGCAAAACGTCTGATACATAGCCTTATCGGACATTCTACTAGGCAATGCCGTCGCAAACTCGGCATCTTCTGTTTCTTCAGTTTTAATATTGACCTTCTCTAATACCCCTGCTGCCGACGGACGATCATCATCCTCCGTCAAGGCTTAAGCTAAGGCTGGTAGAGCTGCTTTGGCCTCTGAATCAATCTTACCCAATTCGGTTTACTTACCTCGGAACTCTCTCCTACTCCTAGGCCAACTGCTTCATACAGCGCATTCTAGGACTAACATTGACAACTATGCTCAGTTATGCCATCATAATTTCTCCTATGAAGACCTTTCCCATGCGATTGTTCAATAAAATCACCTAAGTTGGAACCGTGGAAAAAATGAGAATTCCCCAACGATTTGTAAATTTGTCTGAGAAATAGTCATTTCAAATTTCTAACCCTACAATGAAGGAGATTCTATACATGTGCAGATTCAACCTTATCACCAGCTTGTTTTTCGTATCGGCAACGCTGGTTTTTATTACACCTCAACTCAAAGCACAAGACGGATTAATCGCTCATTGGACTTTCGATGAAGGGAAAGGAAACAAGGCAAAAGATAGTTCTCCTAATGCTCATGACGCTACCCTCGAAGGCAACCCGAAGTGGACTGCAAAAGGAGCACTCGGAGGAGCGTTAGAATTTGACGGTGACGGAGATTATCTTCAAACGCCAGTCCTTGATGAACTCAAGACGGCCGAGAATTTCACCCTGTCGGCTTGGTTCCAGACGAATGACACCTCAGCCGATGAGCATCATATCGTGTGGGTCGGCGCAAGTGGCGAAAATGGGTGGGGCGGTGGATCTGAGCTCCATCTCTCTGTCCGGCATTTTGGACACCCGAACAAACTATCATTCTACTTTGGATCAGGCGGAGAAAACAGTGGAAACGAAATCAACATCGTGACCAAAGAGGATTTCACGGATACATCGAATTGGCATCACCTGGTCGGGGTCATCAAAAACGCGAACGGTCCGAAAGTTCAGGGCATACTATATCTCGACGGTAAGGTCGTTGAACCGTGGAGAAAGGGATTTGTCGACGGAAGTGGAACCGAATTCAAAACGCAGGATGAAGCCGCCCCACCTGACCGGGCTACGTGGAATACCGAATTGCGTATTGGAGTCGCTGGTGCGTCAGACCAACGCTTCTTTCATGGCCGGATTGATGATGTGCGGGTTTATGATCGAGCCGTTGAACCCAAGGACATCAAGCCGGGCGATACTGCGGTAAAACGGGATGGTAAATTGGCCATCATATGGGGGCACCTGAGAACCAACCTCTAAAGAACAAATATCGTCTATGGATTCAGGAGAATCATAAGCTAAAGAGCCATCGACTAAAATCATAACTAATGTCTGATAAAATAGACTTATCGGACATAACGGTCCTCTGATTGAGACTCAGCCCAAATTGACCTCTGGCTATCACTGACTTCATCTCCGCTTATTGAGTCTCAATTGGCCAAATAAATGTCCGATAATAATTTAGCCCTCAATTATCCGCTTCCGCTTGCGCCGGCTGATAGTATCTTGTCACTTCCGGCTCTAGGCAGTGCTTCAATTTGTCGCGTTGGACCTCCAGGCTTTGTCCCACCGAATTTGAGGCCGAGGAGAGAGGTCGTAATGGCAAATCATAGAATCATTCAATCATTCAGCCGCTAGAGGCCCAGGGATTAGCCTTTCAATGACGGTAATTGGTCGGCCGTAACAGATAACTTCCTAGAAAAACAGATTTAAATTCACCTGAATTTGCCTAGGTGTTATGTGGTAGTTATGTGGTAGTTATGCCTGTTTTCCAGGCCTTCTTCTTCCGCCTCAACCGACCAGTTGTCCGCACCAATATTTGAGCCTTAATTTCTAGTTGGCGCGGCCCCAAAGCGGCCTAATCCCGGCTTCAACCGGCTGTTTTCCGCCCGGCCGGTTCATTTTGACCCTCTGGCTCCTTTCCACCCGACTGAGCCGAGCATAAATACCCCTTCAATGGAATCGGAAGCCGTGACCGTCATGAGAATGATTGTTAGGGCCGGAATCAGGAATTAATCGGCCCAACATGTTGCTTGACACGGCATCACTGAAGACCACATCGCCTGCGGCCGTTAGCCTTCGGCCTAGATCCGCCTGGCCATAGCAGACCATCTAGAGGAAATAGGGGTCTAATTTTGGCTGCCCCCACGAAAATAGTAGGTGGATTTGCAACCGATTACCGAAAATACCACCTGGTAGATGACAAGGCCAAAAAGGAACACCAGTCCTGAGAGCAAGCATACCGAGTCAGTCGGCCACAAACACGGCTCCCAGGCGTGGCAGAACCGAGCGAGACCGCATCTCGGCTAATTGCTGATGTTCAGCTTGATGACGGCTCTCCGCTAGAGGCTGGAGTTGTTGCGACTGGTCGAGTGCCGACTAGTGTTGCTAGGCCGAAGGTAGCGAAATTACGGGGAGGCAGCCAAGATGTACAAGCCGAAAAGGTTTAGGAGTCCCAAAGGCACACCCTCACAGATTAAATTAGGAGGTAAAAGGAACATGGAAATAAGATCGTTGAGAACTGACGAGATCAAGGCTGACTTTGATGTCTATGCCTATCGTGACGAATTGAACGATGAAAGAGTCAGGCAGTACCAACAGGATATTGACGACCTCCCACCGGTGGATGTGTTCAGTACTGAGGAGGGGCTGATACTGGCTGGTGGATACCATCGGCTAGAGGCTCATAGGCAAGAGGGCAGGGAAACGATAACCGCCACCATACATCAGGGCACAGTGGTCGAAGCCAAGATGTTCGCTTGCAAGGCCAATGCTCAACATGGGCTGAACATGACCAGATCCGAACGTCAACGGTCAAGGCGGGATTTCATCAAGTTTAACTTGGAGCGAGATCCGTTGATGTCCAACTACGATATTGCCCGATCCTACGGTGGATGTAATGCCAGTACTATCCAGCGAGATAGAAAGGCACTGGAAGCAGATGGAGTGATTGAGGCCGCCACACAGCGAAAAGGGGCTGATGGTAAAACCTATGATGTCAATAACATCGGAGGCACAGCTAGTGCAAATGCATTAGCTGAAACTTTGACAGTTGAGACCTGGGACAAGTTGACCGAGGAACAACAGAACAGCCACTGTGCTAACTATCCAAGTTCAGGTAGACCATTCAACACACAGAATAATGACAGCATCGAGTGGGCTAGATGGTCGTGGAACCCGGTTACTGGTTGTCTGCACGGGTGTGAATACTGTTATGCTAGAGACAGTGCCAACCTGCACTACCACCAAATAGAGAAGGGCAAGCGGTTTGATCCGCATTTCTGGCCAGAGCGGTTAAGCCGACCGGCCAACACTAAACCGAAAGATCTATCCAAATTTGAGGACCCGGTGGATCGGTTAGGCTGGAAAAATGTCTTTACCGGTAGCATGACGGATTTGTTTGGTAAGTGGGTTCCTGAAAAGTGGATTCAGGCAGTATTGCAGGTGATGGAGGATAACCCACAGTGGAATTTTCTACTATTGACCAAGTTCCCTATCAGGATGAGTGAGTTTGAGTATCCAGACAATGTCTGGCTGGGAACATCGGTGGATGGACAGCACATGGTAGCACGGGCAGAGAAGGCCTTTCAACGGTTACGTGATAGTGGATTTAGCGGTATCACGTGGCTATCCTGTGAACCGATGTTGGAACGGTTGACCTTTGAACGTCTTGACCTGTTTGACTGGTTGGTAGTAGGTGGTCAGAGTAAAGCAACAAAGGTAAAAGCATTCCACCCGAAACAAGAATGGATAGACCACCTCTCAGAGCAAGCTGAGGCAAGTGATGTACCCGTCTATTTTAAAACTAACCTGGGTGTTGATGACCGTCAAAGAGTACGGGACTACCCACCATCTGCCATGGCACTCCTTCTGGAGCCTGATACAGATGCCCAAGTCAACCAGACGAAGAGCCTGCCAGCTTCGTCAACTGCCGAACCTGAACTTTTGCCAGTTGACACAAGCGAACCAACTAGTTTCGGTGACCTAATCGAGCTAGTAGTTATGGTAAGCAATGATAACTCATCTGTTGCCACCGACCCTATGAGAACCCAGTTCTATAAAGATAAGCAGAAGCAAGTTGAGTACATAAAGATCACCTCATGGGTGAATGAGTTCATCGATGATTTGAGTACTTTGAACTCGAAGTTTGACGGGTTACTTAGGAAGTACAAACCAGGTGGGATTAGCGAGGCTCTGGAGAAGCAAAACGTGGAACACCGATTGAACGATATTGCAACTGAATGTTATTGGATACTTGAAAATGTTGATAGAATAGGGGGAATTCCTGATGCAGATACTAATACTGGGAATGAAACCGTTGGTGTTAAACGAGCTAAGTATCTAATATGGGGTATGACGCCCGATGAAAGGGCGGAGTTGCTATTGTGGATGCAGTCTGAACTGTTAGGAAATAACGGTATCAAACCAAAACAGCAAGCAGTGTTAGCTGAACAAATCTCTGCACCCTTGCCAACCGATGGACCAGGACAACTCACATTTTAGCGACTGGGCAATTTTGGAGGTAATTCCCTCTGAGATTGGTCAACTGAACAATCTGACTAGACTTGATTTGGGAAGTAACCAGATTCAGCAAATTCCCCCCGAACTGTGTCAACTAACTAATCTAGTCGATCTCCGTCTGGGAGGGAATCAGATCGAGGTAATCGCCCCTGAAATTGGGCAACTGACTCACTTGACGGAACTCTATCTTTGGGGAAACCGGATCGGGGTAATTCCCCCTGAAGTTGGGCAACTGACTAGTCTGACTATACTACATTTGGAACACAACCAGATCGAGGTAATTCCCCTTGAAATGGTTCAACTGACCAATCTGACTCAACTCGATTTGGCATACAACCAGATTGAAGTTATTCCCCCCGAGATTGGGCAACTGATTAATCTGACGACACTCGGTTTGGCAGACAATCAGATTTCGGTGATTCCACCTAAAATTGGACAACTGACCAGTCTGACTATACTACATTTGGAACACAACCAGATCGAGGTGATTCCTCTTGAAATTGGTCAACTGAACAATCTAACTATACTCGGTTTGGCACACAATCAGATCAAGGTTATTCCCTCTGAGATTGGTCAACTGACTAGTCTGACTCAACTCGATTTAGGAGAAAACCAGATCGGGGAGATTCCCCCTGAACTGTCTCAACTGACTAGTCTGACTAGACTCGGTTTGGCACACAACCAGATCCAAGTCATACTGGCTCAACTCTTTCAACTGACTCACTTGACGGAACTCTATCTTTGGGGAAACCGGATCGGGGTAATTCCCCCTGAACTGTGTCAACTGACTAGTCTGACTATACTACATTTGGAACACAACCAGATCGAGGTAATTCCCCTTGAAATGGTTCAACTGAC
>JASMLX010000211.1:0-228 GCA_030748495.1 Candidatus Poribacteria bacterium
CCTGGCTGGATGGTCGTTCAATCTTGAATACGATCCAGAAATTCTCGTGGTTGAGTCACTAGAAGAAGGTGATTTCCTGAAGAAAGATGGTGGTACGACCTTCTTCCAGAAGGGAACCACCGATGAAAAAACAGGGGTGGTGACAGGTATCAGTTCAGCCTATCTAGGAACGGGTGGTATTTCCAACACTGGTAATCTGTTGACCATTAACCTGAAATCTATTAAGGA
>JASMLX010000211.1:238-7490 GCA_030748495.1 Candidatus Poribacteria bacterium
GATGGAGAAGTATCTCCGTATCAAAGGTATTAAATTTGGTAATCCCAAAGGTGCAGAACTCCCAATTAAGGTCATCAATACCACTGTGACAGTCTCCAGTGTTCCTCCTTGTGATGTTAAGCCAATGGAACTGTCGATATTTTTGACCTAATCCTAGTGGCACAAGTCTTTGGTCAGAAGTCAGATTCTCGATCAGATACCAATGGTGACGGA
Organism: Candidatus Poribacteria bacterium; assembly: GCA_030748495.1. Lineage (GTDB taxonomy): Bacteria > Poribacteria > WGA-4E > WGA-4E > UBA9662. Next base: position 452 of record JASMLX010000211.1, read on the forward strand.
GAGGTAAACATCTTTGATCTGATTGTGGTCGCACAATGTTTTGGTCAAGGGGCCGCACCATCCATTGTCGAACAACCAGTGGCTACTTTCTCTATGGTTGAGAACTGGATTCATCTGGCAGAAAAAGAAGATGATGGTTCAGAAGAATTTAGTCAGGGAATCTCGATGTTAAGAGAAATCCTTGAATCACTCAAACCTGACGAGACCCTCTTGATGAACAACTATCCCAATCCCTTTAATCCAGAAACATGGATTCCATATCATCTGAGTCAAGATTCAGATGTGGTAATCAGAATTTATGACACCACAGGTAAGATTGTCAGAACACTGGATATGGGATTCCAGTCCTTTGGATACTATGCGGGTCGAGACAAGTCAGCGTATTGGGATGGAAGAACAGAGAATGGTGAACTGGTTTCCTCTGGAACCTATTTCTACCAACTTGAGACTGACCAATATTCAGAAACCAGAAAAATGGTGATTCTGAAATAGTCTTAGACCGAATGTTTCATAAATCATTACTGTAGGTTAAGCTAATTTGCATTTATTCTAGCTTTGCTTCTGATTATGCTTTCTGTCAACGTCATGTTCAGAAGGCGATGGACTGAAGAAGAAAAACTGACTTACCCCATTATGCAGCTCCCTTATCAGCTTTATGGCTGGCCTTTGGAATCGTAGCCGTCTTGGATATCGTCAATGGATTGCACGTCTGGTCTCCATCCATACCTGGACTGTTTGAAAAAGTGTATCGTTTTAGGTTTTCCGTCAAGCCGTGGAGTAGCATGGGAACTTTTATGCTGGGAATTTATCCATTTGTGCTAGGAATTGGCTTTTTAATTCCGTGAATTCAAGTTTCAACTGCAAATGAGGCGCTGTTTAGTACTGCCTCTCATCTATTTTTTCTTTTTAGGATTCTGCTTGTAAAGGATTCTACCGTAGGGTTGGGCCGATCCATTGTACTTAGGGGAGAGGGTCGATAGTCTGGCTTTATCTGATTCGGACCAGTCATCAGGCAACGGTTGTGTTTTAGCCACCATTTGCGCTTTAACCCGATCAGGGAGTTGGCCAAAATCAGGCTGAAACCAGAGGGTAATTACTGTGCGGCGCTGGTCAAAACGATTGGCGTGGGAGGCATGCAGCAGACGAGCGTCCCCAATCACTAAATCCCCGGCCTTAACCGGAACATCAATTTCATCCGGACGAATTGAAAATTCAGCTCTTTCCAGGTTAGTGGCGGTTGAAATCTCCTCGCTATGAGGGTTGCCGAGGTTATCGTGTAATTCGTTATGATGGAGGTGCGATCCTGGAATTACGCGCAGACATCCATTTTCAATGGTGGTATCGACCAGATAATACATCAGAAACACCTGTTGTGGCTGTGGCAGATAAGCGGTTGGGTCATCCCAAGCAAACCAGTCGTAATGCCAAAATAGCGCCGGGCTGTGGGCCGGTTTGCTGATAATATATCCATCGGTGAAAGTTGGGTCTTTGAACCCCATTGCTCTTAGTGCCAGTAAAGGTTGAGGTAAGGTGATCAAGTCGATAAATATTGGATCACTCATAGTAGTGAACATGCTACCTTGTGAGCGAAACCGATTCTGCTGTTCAGTATCCTGGGTTTGACAAATCTGGTCGGTGGTAGCTCGCAATCGCTCTAACAATTCTGGCGCTACTATCTGCTCCACAATGCAGAATCCGTCGTGTACCAGTTGGTGATACTTCTCTTCCATTAGATTTTTTGTCTTGAACTCCAGTAGTAAGGCTGTTTTAGTGGCAAAACCTTAACCAGCAACCATCTTGGCTGCCCGCCTGTTATGCTGCTATCTTCGGCTTGACGTCTGCCAGTGGTAGAGACGCTAGTTTCCGTTCCAAACTTTGCCTTCTGGGTTTAGTTTTGGGTTGCCCTTACCGTCTCTACATCGACGACGCATCTAAAACCGCTTATTTCGTATTTCTCGCGCTTTGGGGTAGCATTACGATAAGACACACATAAGTGCCGTTGTCCATGGAATACCATGGTTCGCCAAGAACCTCCTCGTAACACTCGATAAGCTGGAAATATAATGCCAGGTGTTTCTTTCTCTCTTGTTGGGCCTGGCCCCAATAGATTCTTGATAGTGTAATACTCAGGATCGAATAAATCACTACACCACTCAGTCACATTACCTGCCATATCATAAAGTCCATATCCATTAGGATCAAAGCTCCCAACAGGCACGCAATATTTCCACTGATCCTTTCGATCTCGAGGCCAAAACCAAAAGTTAGCATCGTCTTGAGTTATCTCATCCCCCCATGGATACCGCTTGCCAGCGAGACCTCCGCGTGCTGCATACTCCCATTCAGCTTCAGTTGGTAGCCTTTTCCCTGTCCATTTAGCGTAAGCCATTGCCTCATCCCATGAAACTTTAACTAATGGGGTGTGAATCAGTTTCAGAATAGATAGAAACATCTGCCACCTATACTTGAATTCTTGGTAGTCAGTTTCTTCAACGAACCGCTTAAATTAACCAACGGTTACCTCGTAAGTATCCATATAGAATGCATCTAACTCTACTCGATGAACTAGTCGTTCTTTGGCAGTACTTTCACCAAAATGATCCCCCATTTCAAAACTGCCCGCAGGAATAAAAACCATCTGGGAGCCATCTTTCCCCCCAAATCATGGGTCCAATCCCATCATCAGCCATCACTGCCACTACATAGCCCTCTCCATATTGATGCAAGGCTACATCCCGGGTGATAGTCCACACGATTTCCTTACCGGAACGACTGCTAATACCTTCGCCTACCGCCCCTTCGAGTTCCGTTACTAGCACATCAAAGGACTGCTTATTATCAGCCGAGACTTTCACGCTAACCGTCATAGTATCACCGTCGGCATCTTCCACATCGTAGCGGATCAAGACATGCTCAAAGTCCACCTGTTCAGCTGCCACGTTAGTCACCAACGGAACATGGTTTTCATTCTCTTTACCTTCCACTGCCCACACGATAACCGTTAGCAACACGCATCGTACCTCCTTTAACCAAGTGTGAGTTTGTGCTTGGGACACCTGAAGGTTTTACCCTTACATCTAGGGCATGCCCCCAAACTGAACACATCCCATCGAGAGTTCTTCAGCAATTTACCACGCAAGACGGCATCTCTTTCGCAGCGGGTTAAAACTGCTGATGCCGCGTTATTTCTGGGCGACATATTAGTCAATTCAGGTTAAAGGATAGAACAGAGACCACAAACTCACCCAGCCGAAACGCGCCCAGTATAACTACATCTCCTGTTCCGTTCTGGCGATGATACAATCCTGATGTTCGTGGGAAAGCTGTGTGAAATATGCGCTGAAGCCACCGACGCGCACCACCAGGTTGCGGTAGCCATCCGGGTCGGATTTTGCCTTCCACAACGTTTCCTTGTCTACGACATTGACCTGGATCTGCTGTCCGCCTTCAGCGAAATAGGTTTTGAATAACGCAATAACCTTTTCTTTGCTCTTCCTAAGCATGGATGGCGTGAATTTTACGTTTAAGAGATGCGTACTCTGGGCGAGTGCTTGGGGCGTTTTGGCGACCGATTTGAACATAGCAGTCGGGCCGTTTTTGTCCTGCCCACGTGTTGGACCGACTGAATCCGCTAAAATCGTGCGTGCTCTTCGGCCGTCTGGGCTCGCGCGGACGTTGCTACCAAAAGAGGCCGCTCTGGTGAAGACAATTGAACCCCCGCCATAAATTCCGCCGCGCCACGTTTGATGTTTGTTCAGTTCGGTGTAAAAATAGTCAACGATTTCCCTGGCGAAAGCATCTACATAGTCGTCATCGTTGCCGTATTTGGGTACACCGTTGATGAGTATCTGGCGGAATTGTTCATCGGGAAAATCGTTTTTCATCGCGTCCATAAGTTCGGTCATCGAGATTCTCTTCTCTTCAAATACTAACTTTTTGATGGCTGCTAGAGAATCTGCGGTATTACCGATTCCTTGTGTCAAGATCTGCCCGTGATTGTAGCGCGGTCCGCCGTCTTTAAAATTTATGCCTTTTTTGATGCAATCATCAATGAACAGCGAGCGGAACAGATTTGGTGATGTTTCAGCGTGCGCTTTTTGGACGATGTTAGCGGCCCTACAAACACGCATAGTGGCATATTCAACCTGCTTTTTGTAGGCACTGATCAAATCGTCAAAAGACTGGAAGTTGTCGCCGGTTTTCGGCGTGATTTGCCGTCCGCGTAACGGATTGAAACCATTGTTCAGCGTAAGTTCCAGACATTTTAACAGATTGACTTCGCTGTCTGCGAGTCCCATGTGTGACCTACCCTGAATATCGACCTGACTGCAACCGTTCATCGCGTACATCCCTCGCCTCCTCTGCTGGAATGTCATACCGCATCATCGCTGGCACGAGAACGTCGTCGTTGTATAAAGCCGGCATGCCGACTCCCGTTTCAATGACCTCAATCGCCTTCACCCAAACCCCGCGGGGCGAATCCTTGTGTAATCTCAGGCTGAGATTGGGCTCTACTTTTTGACAGCGTTTTGTCGTTTCCATGCACATAAACGTCAAACCGTTCGTGCCGTCAGTGCCGTCCGGTTTTAATCCACCGACGCAGAGGTTCTAGGAACACACGTCGTTGAAACGCTTCCACAAATGGTCGAGAAGAGACTGGACTTCCCTTTGGGTAATAATGCTATTGCCAACATCTCGGTTATAGTATTGGTACATATATTGGTCGAACCTGCCGGGTGAATCGTTGCCATCAAGGAGGTGGATGAACCAGAAGGTTGTGTAACGCTTCCCTAAAGGAAGATGCGCCATCTTGCGGCATTTTTGCGCGGATTGCCGCTATCTCTTCGAGTTCACGTTTCCTTTCGTCATAGGCCTCTTTAATTGTCATTTCACTCGCTTTTTGTGCATAGTTTTGGGCGACAACATCGATGGCACGAGTTCGGGATCATTTCGAGTTTGTTTACACGTCTAAGCACGGTAGTTGGCTTAACATGGCCGAGATTGAATTGAATGTGATGATTGGCCAGTACTTGAACCGCCGCGTCGGATGCCCGGCAGAAGTTGAAACGACGGTGTCGGCCGGGCAAACTTATCGCAACAATTTTGAGGCAAAAATCGCTGAACCGTTCACAACGTGGCAAAGTACGCATCAAACTTACGTCTACTATATCCGACATTAGAAGCATGACATGACACTAGTGACCCAAATTCTCATACCATTTGAGATTGTTTGTGCTCAATCCACCAGCAACAATATCCATCCGTCCGTTACGGTTCAGATCATCTATAACCATCAGACCAATACCTAATCCACCGTGATCAATAAGCTCTTTTTCCCATTGATTTTGACTTAGATCTGTAGATCGATAGAGTTGAAGGCTGGTCCCTTCGCCGTTATAGCCAGTGACAATCTCAATTTTCCCATCTTCATCAAGATCGGCGGCATGCAGTGCGTGACCACGATTCAGAGTGTTATCGATTTCATGTCGCAACCATCTGTTTCTTCTTAGATCTCCAGAAGCTTTATACCAAGCTATGGTATTTCCGTGCCAAGGTTCGATCGATAAAATTTCATTAATCCCGTCGCCATCAAGATCAACCGTAAAGACTTCACTGCTTTCATAGTCGCTGATAATCCATTTATGCCACTTTCCCGTAAACGGGTCAGATGGTGGTTCAAACCAAATTAGTCCATCTCTACAACCGATGAGGATATCAAGTCGTCCGTCCCCATCTACATCCCCAAAACACAAACCGTGGTTGAGATGTAGATGATTATCGATTAAACGGCGTTGCCAAGTTTGGTTAACTGGATCACTTGGGATTTGGTAACACCAGAGGGCGCCGGGATCATGCCATTCATCGAACTCCCCTTCAGCGCCTCGAATAGAAGCCACAAATAGGAGCGGTTGTCCGTCGCCATTAAGATCTGCAAGTCCGATACGGTGAAGGAAGGGGATCTCGTCGATATAATGGCTCGTCCATTGCCCGCCACTATTTGGTGCTTCAAGCCAATGTAGATATTCAACTGGTACTCGCTGTCTGCGGTTAAAGCCACTGCCAACAATCAGGTCAGGTATGCCGTTTCCAGTCAAATCGTGGGTAACGATAGTAACATTGCCTGGATGTTGATCAGTGATTAAGTGTTTCTGCCAATGTGGCGATTCGTACCAAGATATCACTGGGTCTGCAGTAGAACCGACAACGATATCCTTCCTGCCATTTCCATTTATATCGGCAACTGCTAGGCCATATGCTCCTCTGAATTCTCGATCAATCGGGTGTTCTTTAAATTGCATGATGTGGATTTCTCCGTCTGATAATCGGTTCAGTTAAGTTCGGACAACACCAGCTATTTTGAAAGCCTTATCCAAGATAGCGTAAGAAAGAGAGGCTGCCTGAACGGGGTCGTATTCTTCTTTCGACCAAACGCGTGCGCTAACTTCTAAAGTGGTGAAGTCATTCCATCCTGCTTTATGCATCGCCTTCAAGTAAGTGACGCTGTCGAGTTCCCCTTCTCCCAGAAGCAGCAGATCGAATTGACCATCAGCATGTCGTCTGGTATCCGTGATATGGGTGTGGACAGTAATGAGGACAAGACTCTTGACCGAATCTTCAATCTGCTCACCAGCCGGATAAAAATGGACGATATCAAGTGGTCAACCTCCTCATCGCTCATTTGGCTAATCGGTATCTCATCGGATAAATGATTGAACCAGACATACTCGGCTCTGATCTCCTTAGCTTTTGCCAACGCTTCGTTAAAAGGGAAACGCAACTCGGGAAGGTACATACCAGTTTAAAATGAAAATCAGCCATCGGTGATAATCTCCTACTCTATTCAGGTTAGGAATCTATATTTTTTGAGGACTTCCGGTCTGGATGGAAGCAGCGATTTTTTCCACCAACAAGGTGGGCAAAATACCGGTGCGTGGGGAAACGTAAGGTTCCCGAATTTACACAGCTAGTGCAACATCTAGCGTGATTTTCTGATTCAAAAATAACTCAGCAGGCATCGATCCGCCAAGAGTTTTTCTTG
>JASMLX010000212.1 GCA_030748495.1 Candidatus Poribacteria bacterium
GGCATCTTTCTTTATAGGTCAGCTGCTTGTACTTGCCCATTTTATAATCTCCTTTGATTTTCGCGAATCAGAGATTAAGGTATAGCAGTTGGCCGCTTTTTCAAATCAAAGCGTTCGGATTCTTAGTTGAATTCAAGTAGGAACTCCACCTCGTCAAAGAACAATCAATTTCGGAGCAGGATTGCAGCGTGCTAGGCTACACCCAGGCAAAGTCAAAAATGATCGGGTAGTCATTAATGAGAATAATACGCTTAAGTGGGCACTTGTTCACATTATTGGCGTCGTCGGTGAGAACTTTGATCCACCTCCTGAACAGGTCACTATGGATCAGATGGATTGTATCTTTACGACTCACGCTGCCGCCGTCATGGTAGGACAACCCGTCGAATTTCGGAATAGCGACCCGGTTCTTCATGACGTGAAGGCTACTGCTGAAAAAGGAAAATCTTTTTACGTTGCTAAACAAAAGGGGGAGAACTATATCCATACCTTAAAATCGTCGCATCTAGGAATTCCCGTCGCTACTAAGTGGTTCATAACCGAATACAACTTTAACTTACAATATACTAATTTACCTCTGTCCCCAACTCGATACCTTTCCGCCTAACATGAATGTTTAATCTTATTGTTACCGTGGGACCGTCGTCTATTTCTAAAGATTGTCTCTTAGCACTTTATGAAAATGGAGCAGACTGTTTTCGCATTAATTTATCCCATTCAAACGAGGACTTACTATCCCAGTATTATGGCCGTCTCTCAGAACTAAAACTACCAATTGCCTTAGATACAGAGGGGGCGCAACTCAGAACAGTTGATCCTCTTTTTGATGGTTCAACTGTTGATGTGGGTCAATTAGTGCAAGTTTATTTAGATTTTGGTTCCACCGCGAATGCTCGTTTTAATCAAGCAGATTTGACAATTGCTAGTCCGATTAGTGAATTCCTTATTGAACCCGATGATAAAATCAGGGTGGATAGCAATGGTCTGATCTTACAAGTTACCCACAAATTAGATGATAATCTATTGGAGACAACTGTTATATCTGCAGGCTCAGCAGGTAAGCGTAAAGCGGTTGATGTCCTTGATAAGCCCCTAGAATCCAATATGCTTACATTATTTGACGAATATGCTTTGCAGTTTGCCAAAGATAACTCGATTACTACTATATTTTCGTCTTTTACTTCTAATTCAAGAGAGATTGTTGATATTCACAAAAGATGTGCTAAGGGAACGAAAATAATAGCAAAAATCGAATCCATTGCTGGATTGATTAATATGGAAGAAATTGTTAATTGTGCGGATGGTGTTTTAATTGATCGAGGTGACCCATCTCGCGAAATATCTCTAAAATTTATTCCACTCGCTCAAGAGGCGGTCATTAATTATTGTAATAAAGAAAGTGTGCCAGTTTATGTGGCTACAAATATTCTTGAAACAATGATCAAGGAAAATTTACCAACCCGTGCGGAAGTCTGCGATATATACAGCCTGCTAAAAATGGATGTGACGGGGTTGGTTTTGGCTGCGGAAACAGCAATTGGCCACAACCCTATTGGTGTAACTCAAATGGTTAAAAGTATACAAAATCTCTATAACCTACAGTCAAATTCCTTAACCTTTCTTCATCAGTATGTTCCAACATCTAAATTCGATTCTTCCATATTAGGTGTTTGGATGGGGAGGTAATTCTGACAGATTACAAATAAAATCTTTTTATCGCTAATTTAACAGCAGATTTTCAAAAGCAATATTTCCAACAGGTTCAAGCCGTTTTTGATTCCGTATCCTTAAACAACGTTAAGGCATGTAGTTCCAGTTATAACTCGTCCCAATCGGACATGGGAAATATTGTGACTTCGTTTGCACATACAAAATATGTATTAGACTCTGTGAACGATGAATATGGCCTTTCTAACGTAGTTTCAGTTCAAATAAACAATGAACATGTAATAAACCTTCAAATGCCAAGTTGTTGTATCTCTCCGGTATTCGATGACCAATACTTTTACATTAGATGCCACCCTTTGGAAAGAACAAAGCGGTATAAAGACCTTTACATTCCTAATAGATCCTTCCTAAATGTTGCCTTTAGATGATCTGGTGTAGTTCGAATCGAACACTTACATAACCTATCTGGGCATACAGATACAGACAAAAGTTTGTATTATCTTATTGACAGGGCAGGTATATCCACAGACCTTCAAAAGGACGAAACTGCTTGGTTGGAGATATGTTTTTTTCTATAGTTCGTGACCCTTCTTCTGTTTGGCGGAGAAGAATGCAGATCGAACAATTCAGTAAAATGGTTAATTCACTTGATAAGCTGTTTGCATTCGGTGATAGAGAAAATTTCGAGTATTTCGCGGTAAAGCTAATATCTAGCGACAACCCAAATAGGACTATATCCACGAATCGAGAGCCCACGAAAAATAAGACTACTCAGAGGAAGATTAAGAATAGAGTTGTTCTAATTTTCTGTGACTCCTTGGATCTGAGGAGTCTGGAATACCCAAATTCGGCGAATGACTTTCCAAATTTGTCATATTTACTCAAAAGTTCTCTTAGATTTCAAAACTTTACCTCATCGGGCAGTTGGACATATCCGGTCGTTCACTCCGTCCATACTGGGATATTTCCAACTTATAGCTTTAGTTGTTTTAGGTACGAACCTTATCTGTCTTATCTTGATAAAAGTACAGAGTTGTATAAGAAAGCTAAACTCAGTTCGATTGCTTCTTACACACAAATGAGTTATGCAGAGTTTATTGGACAGCCAACATGGAAAAATAGTTTAGCAAGAAGTTTATGGGGAAAAAACCGGATTAAGTCCGCTGCGTTGAAGAATTCAAATAACCACGGATGGAAACATGGTCTCAGCCTTGGTTTCGATTACACTATTGAGAATAGTCCATGTAGTTATTTTAATGCTGATCTAGATTCATTGCTAAAAAAATCGAACAATGTGATACCCGTTTCCTATGCGTTGACATTGATCATATACATCGAATGAATCCTAAAAGCTTCTTAGTAAATAATCAACAACCCGATGCATTTGAACTCGACTTTCTTGAGGATAGCGAAGACAAATTTGAAAGACTAACCGGCGAGGTGAAAAATGTATCGAATGCCAATCAAAGGTATCTAAACCAACTTCGGGACATAGATGTTTGCTTGGGCGAATTGCTAAGAAATTTGCGAGATGATGATAGTATTGTTTTATTTTCCGACCATGGTTCACCATTATTTGGCAACGAATACGAGACTAAATTTCATCCTGAGTCAACTATGGTTTTGGGGAAGACGCTCTTCCCAACACTATTAATCAACTCGCCACTAATTCAAGCGGGTACCAATAATGATCTAATCAGTTCTACAGATATATTTGCAATTATCCATGCTCTTTTTGGTCTAAAGATTGATTCATTAGTGGATGCTTCTACACCACAATCTCTTGGCGGTATCTCTAGAAGTGTTGTTCCAACTTTTGGTGTAACACTTCTAAATGAAAAAATCGGTAGTGCTCTCTCATATAAGCTAATCCTTCGTTATCCGGATGATACCATTCGCTACTTTACGACGCCGGTTAATCCGCACCTAGTCTATAGCAATCCAACTCAGTATTTTAGAGATGTGTTTCCTGAGGCTGACTTAGAGGGAATATGGAAAGTCTGACGTTTTAATTTTTAGAGGGTTTGACTCTGTGCGGACAGGTGAAATGCAGGGTGTGGCAAGAAAGAAATACCTCACCGATCGGGTAAGGAGAACCTTAATCAAGTATTCATTGAGAAACTTTACTATAAGCTTGAAGCGGAGGCGCAAAAAATAATGGAAGTATCGATAGATCAAGATTTAGAGATTGCCCTCAACCATTATCAGCAAAATAAACTTCAGCAGGCTGCTGAAATCTGCCAGCAGGTCCTAAGAGTTACTGCTCAAAACGCGTTTGCCCATCACTTACTAGGACTTATTTGCTTCCGCGGAAATAATTTTGAAGATGCTGGGAAATCGGTTCGTCAAGCGTCGCTGCTTGCCCCAAAAGACTCAGATGCTCACAATAGCTTTGGACTAATCCTTAAGAAGTTAGGCTTATTGAGGAGTTCGGCCTTATCGTATCAAAAAGCAAGTTTTTTGAATCCGAATGATGCTATTATCGTGCATACATCTTGCTAATGTAAGTGCAACGTTCATTCCTAGATGTTGAGGGTTGTTCGTGTTTTGCCATACCCTTTCTTCGCTATCACTGATGAGAATGGGTCTTTAAAAATTGAGAATGTCCCGCTAAGCTGTTACAAAATATATTTTATGAACATACACTTGCCCAGTTGATTGAATTGGTTAAGCCCGCAACCGTTAACAAAGAACTATTGCCTTCCGCAGAAAGCAATGGTTCTTTTTGATGTAGGTATCATTTTCCTGCTAAGACAACTGAGGGAAGAATTCTCTCTCATAGGGAGAGGTTACCCTGAAGAGCAAGGTTCGAAACTCTGAGCCCTTGACATTAAATGGTATACGCACTTCGTGTACGCCACGCGAGATTGCTTAAGACGCCAATGCAATCAATTTCCCACGGAAAAGTCTAATCTATTGGGGAGTAACAAATATCTAAGTAGATGTTTAATTCCCCCTTGATCAGCCCTGTAAAAGCAAGCCCTCGACTCCGATCAAGGGCGGGGATTGTAGGAAATCAGTGTTGACCAGTTCCTATGGTTTGAACGCCCCGGACAGTCAGACATCTTCCCCTCTTTGTCATTCCACCCAAACGGTTTTCGGCTTTCATCTTGAAAATATTGATGGTGATGACTTCCACATAACTAAAGATTGAAGGCCGGAGGCCACCCTTTTTTGATCAGTTGATATTCGGATAGGGTGATTTTTCACGGCCGATGGTCACTGCTTGGCTTGAAGCGCATCGGTACTTTCAACCATCCTTTAAGGGGGAAGTTTTTTGAGTTAGGCGTATATTTGAAATGTCTTAACACTCGTTACTATAGATATACTCTCTGGGTTTGTCATCGAAATAGCATGGCAAATATTCAATAATGTTGAGGGTAAATTTCGTATAAGCCCTAGGTAATATAATTGTGTGAAGAACTCCGCATTCCGGATCAACTAATCTCAGTCTGGGGAGTAGGCAAATTCACAAGTACAACAATCGAGGAGATAGGAAATCTATCATGAATACAAAGAATATCGTGATTATTGGAGGCGGAATAATTGGCCTTAGCATTGGATGGCAACTTGTTAAAAGGAATTTCAGTGTCACAATTTTTGATAAAGACTCGGCCGGACAGAGCGCAAGCTGGACCGCAGCCGGTATGTTATCACCCCTTGCTGAAGTTAATATGCAGGAGAAAGATCTGCTTCAACTGGGACTAACGAGCGCTGAATTATATCCAGGTTGGGTTGACGAACTGGAAACAGATAGCCAAATGAGCGTTGAGTTTCAAACGGAAGGAACATTAATTGTTGCTCTCGACCGTGACGATGACCAGGAACTGCGCCATCATTTTGATTTGCAGAAACTATTTAACTTGCCTGTTGAGTGGCTAGATGGAAGATCTGCTAGAAATATCGAGCCGGCTTTATCTCCACGGGTGGTCTCAGCAATCTCCTGTGACTCAGACTTGCAGGTTGATAATCGCTTAGTGATTGGTGCGCTTAAATACGCTTTCCAAAAATTTGGTGGAAATTTGCATGAACACGTTGGCGTTGACCGTATTGAGATTAGCGATGGAACAGCCGTTGGTGTTTGGACCGGTGACAATCTAGTTAAGGCCGATCAGATCATCGTTTCAGCCGGATGTTGGTCTGCATTGATTGAGGGGATACCGGGTAACCTCCCCGTGCGTCCGGTCAAAGGGCAGATGCTGGCGCTTCAGATGGAAGATCCACAAATTGTTAGAAAAGTAATCCATGCGCCGGATGCCTATCTCGTTCCAAAACGCGATGGCCGTCTGCTAATCGGCGCCACATCTGAAGAACAGGGTTTCGATACGCAGATTACCGCCGGTGGAATTTTTGAGTTATTGCGCGGAGCATGGGAGGTATTGCCAGGAATTTATGATTTCCCGATTATCGAAACATGGGTTGGCCTTCGACCTGGTAGTCGTGACAATGCCCCAATTCTCGGCAAAACGGAGGTTGAAAATTTAATTTTAGCGACCGGACATTTTCGCAAGGGGATTCTGTTAGCTCCAATCACGGCCCAAGAAATCTGCTCTTTAATTATGACAGATCATACTTCAGACATAATTGCGCCTTTTACACTTGCACGGTGGGTTTAAGGTCAAGCGGCTCCGCTCCCATGCCTGCAACAGGTTTATGGTGAAAATGGATTGCGGATATCAGTTAAGGCGTGTACGGGACGATGACCTGTATCTGATCTTGTAAGACAAGACGGTTATCCTCTACCTCTTCAACTTCTATGAGATTCATCTCCTAATTGTCTGAACTCAACGATCGACTCAACCGATGCCGTCGAAACAGGCGTATATGTGCAAGCCCCCACTTTTCGTCCACATCTTTCCGGTTACGTTAATACTTACACCAATATACTGTTGACTATTATTGGGAACGGAGTTTAAGTCAGCTATGTTATATCGGGGGGGGTATCAGCTAATGAGACCTTTGATTAATTCTTGGATTTATCTGTTTTCATACTTTTAAATTTTGAAGTTTATCCCAAATTCTACATTTCTCTTGAAACCAAGACTAATTTCTTACAATTTTACCTGCTTTTTGGCCCAATCCTACTCTATATCGACCTTTTTTATTATCTGGACCTATCTATGATGTTACCTTCTGTTTTTTTAAAGATGTTAAATCCTCTTTGTCTGTTGAATGCCACCTGCCTGAACCAGAGATCTATATTATTTTTGGCTCTCGTTGTAAATCTGGCTGGCTAGCCGTTATCATGAAGATGACTTACATCCAAAATATTGTTCGACTATAGACCTGGCCTGGGATATTTCCTGCTTCCGGTTCATCTCTAATTCTGTCAACTTGGCCTTTGTCTCACTCTTTCTCATGAGACCATCTTTAAAATCGTTGATGGTTAAGAATGATCGGTTGGGCATGCCGTGAGACCATTTATCCCCAGACACAATGGCTAATTTTTGTTTAGTCTGCTGGGCTATAGGAGTATGCCAAATAATTGGTCTCATGTACGGAGGCTTTACTCAGTACGGTCGCCAGAACGAATCCATGTGTTGCATCGACTGATGTCTGCTCTTTTAGACCGTAATAATGTTTGCGGCAGTGCTGAACCATAGCTGATTTCCTGTCCCAATTATATTCTCCGATCAACCACCTCATGACTTCAAAATGATTTTCCCATTTCTTGGAAACAGAATAGGTCTTTCTGGCAAATCTGCCTCATCTTGGTCGAATCATATTGTTACCGCCTTCAATCTAACTGGTTTCACCGGTCCCTTTTTGGCCA
>JASMLX010000213.1 GCA_030748495.1 Candidatus Poribacteria bacterium
TTTGGCTCTGGTTGCCAGGACTACTGTTGCTGCTAGCTGGACTAACAGTCAATTCCCAAAAAAGACCTAATCTGTTCCACAGCCTACTGCTTCTATCGATCTGTTGTTGTGGTTGGCTTCGGTTTTCTATTCACATAACCCCTACTTTTCCTGACTATCTGTTTGAGCAACAGGTCTTTTTTCAGGGAACTGTCGATTACGATCCAGCTGCTGAACGCCCTTCAACCAGCTACTACATTACTGGCAGTGTACAACTGAGAGTTTCAAGCGACCGGACTAAATCGGCTGAACCCGTATCGAAAAGAACTCGACTGCTGGTCAAATTTCGTCAACCTGTCGAAATGGGCTATGGTCATCCGATCCAGGTTTTCGGTACTCTCCGTCGACCGAGTGGTCAGCGAAATCCGGGTGGATTTAATTACCGCTTCTTTCTGGCTCAGCGCCATATCTTTGGCATTTTGTATGTTTCCTCCACTACCAATTTAGAGATAGTACAAGCCCCAGCAAAATCGGAAGGATGGACCATCCTCCGGCTATTGGAGAAGGGGCGTCATCGCGTCGAGGCGGTGACGGACCAGATCTACCGTGTCCGGTACGCCCAAGTCATTAAGGCTATGTTACTGGGGCAACGTCATTTTTTGCCTCCTGATGTGATGACTAGCTTTCAACGAAGCGGTGTTTCGCACTTATTGGCCGTGTCAGGCTTACATGTTGGCCTGATTGCATTTTCAACCTTCTTTTTTCTGGGACTGTTTCGACTTCCAAACCACATTGCTTGTTTCTTAACTATTCTGGTCGTTATTTTCTATGCCTGTCTGGTCGGTTTTCGCGCTTCCGTTTTACGTGCTTCTATTATCACTACCCTTGTTTTGGTGGCCCGCATTATCGATCGCGATGTAGATCTAATTAACCTGCTAATAGTCACAGCATTGGTGTTGCTGATAGCTAATCCGACGCAGATTTGGGACGTTGGCTTTCAACTCTCCTTCGTCGCTACTATCTCGATTGTCTACTTTATCGGCAAATGGCAACCTGCAGTGGTCAACCGGTTTCAGTTCTTCATCGTGCGTTGGATCCTGGCCGGAGTCGGAGCCTCGCTGTCAGCGCAAATCGGCACTCTGCCGATCGTCGCTTACCATTTCCACCAATTTTCTCTGATCTCCCTGTTGACTAACCTGTCGGTGATGGTGTTGGTTACGCTGATGGTGTCACTGGCTCTGGCCTCGCTGGTTTTGGGACTGATCTGGATCAAACTGGCTATTCCAACTGTAGTAGTGGGACAAGTGCTATTGTGGTGTTTTCTGGGGACTGTGGACCTGTTTAGCCGCTTTCCGCTGGCTTGGTTGGAGGTTTCAGCACCCAGTTACAGCCAAATTTGCCTCTATGTTGTCTTTATTCTCGGCCTAACCAATTTACCATGGATTCTCAAATACGGCCAGGTGTTCAACCATCGTTCGCTGATTTGGGGATTACTGATGGCCACCATCCTGGTCTGGGATTTTGCATGGTGGTCACCAGGGCGATGTCTAACCGTCACCTTTCTCGATGTTGGCCAGGGGGATGCAACTGTGATCCAGTTTCCAGACGGTAAAACTATGCTGGTTGATGGTGGGTTGAGAAGTCTTACCTACGACAACGGTCAACGGGTGATTGCCCCTTTTTTACGGCATCGACAGATTCGCCGTATTGACCTGGTCGTTTTAAGCCATCCCGACAACGATCACGGTGGGGGACTGAGACACATCCTGGAGCATTTTGAGATAGGCGAAGTGTTGGGTGTCCCTCACCAAAATTTACGATCAACGACGCATCGTCACCTACACCAGATTGTTGATCGGAAACAGATTCCTCACCGGTTAGGTCAGGTTGGAGTAATCGACTTAACACCAACAGCTAAAATAGAGTTGGTTTACCCAGATCAAACAGTGGATCTAACAGATGAGGAGATCAACAACGATTCACTGGTTCTGCGGATCAGCTATGGGGTCGTGGATTTGTTGATGACTGGCGATATAGAAAAAGCAGCGGAAAGCCAAATTGTGAATTCAGGAGCCCTGCTAGCATCTGAAGTAATTAAAGTTCCACATCACGGTAGTAAAACGTCGAGTACTGAAGCATTTCTGGATGCGGTCGTACCTAGGTTCTCCATCTTTTCTTTGGGCTTTCGAAATCGCTATGGCTTCCCAGCACCGTCAGTAGTTCGTCGATATCTGAGCCAAAACTGTCAGGTCTTGAGAACTGATTTGTCGGGAGCCATCACTTTTAGAACCGACGGTCAACGGATATGGTTTGATCACTTCATCTCTCCTTAAAAAGAGGCCACTTCTGAAGTGGCTACATAACAGAATTGTAACCAACAGTAGGTCATAACGTTTATAATAACAACCGTGCTAAACACAAACAGCTTGTTAAATTTGAATTCTTGTGGTGTTGATGGCAGCTTTGTGTGATGGGGTGAAAAGTGGATCACTCAATCTTGTGTGTTGGTGATGAGCCACAAGTTCTAAGTGCGCTTCATCGGTCATTACATAACTACCCTTGTACTGTTCTTGTTGCCACCAGCGGGCAACAAGCACTCGACATTCTCTCCACTCGTAAAGTCGAGGTAATCTTGGTCGACATATGTATGCCACAGATGTCTGGCAACCAACTAATAGAGCAAGTTAACCGACTCTATCCCGATACGATTCCGATTGTGTTGTCGGGGCAAGCTGATGAAAAAATGGTGAGTCAGATATTGGGAGAGACCTTTTTTCATCAATATATCCCTAAACCTTGGGATGACGAGCAATTGATAGAACTGGTAGGCGATGCCTTTAAAAAGTCCGAATCTCAGGTGATTAATCGTGCACTAGAAATCGACACCGAGGTGCCGGAACTCTCACTCGATGAATTAGCCTCTGAAAAGCGTCAAGAATTGCAATCGGCTCTGGAAACGCTGCAGCGAATGCAATCCGCTTTGGTACAGAACGAAAAAATGTCGGCCATTGGGCAGTTATCGGCTGGAGTAGCGCATGAAATTAATAATCCGATTGCTTTTGTTAGTAGTAACCTGGATATATTGCAGGACTATGTAACCGATATTCACGGCTACTTAGAGGCAATTGATCAACTACTGGTTACTCAAGATCTATCCTTAGAGAAGGACAACAGTCTGCGGGCAGATTTCGAGATCGACTCTATCATGCAAGATATTCTCATCTTGGTTCAAGAGTCAAAAGAAGGGGTCAATCGAGTTACGCGAATTATTGAAAGTTTGCGTGACTTTTCTCATATTGACCAGGTGGAGATCCAACCCGCGGATATCAATGAAGGGTTGGAAAAAACGCTGAAGTTAGTTTGGAACGAAATTAAGTCCAGGGCGAAAGTTGAGCGAGAATATGGCGATTTGCCGTTGGTCAGTTGCCGAATCGGTCAGATTGACCAGGTCTTTATGAACCTACTGGTCAATGCGGCTCAGATAATCGAAACAGATGGTCTGATCCGCATCAAGACCACTGCCGACGAAGATAATGTCTATATCTATATTTCTGACAACGGAGGCGGGATCCCGGATGAAATACAGGAGCGAATCTTTGAGGCCTTCTTTACCACTAAACCGGTTGGTTTCGGTACGGGGCTGGGTCTGACTATCTCAAAGTCAATTATTGAACGCCATCGTGGCGAATTAACCGTTGAAAGCAAAGAAGGAATTGGCACAACCTTTCGGATTGTGCTTCCGATTCAATCAGCTGAATAGTCACGGCAGGTAGCATAAAACAGTGATCTTTGATTTGCCGGGGATAGCCTTAGTTTCTCAATCAATTTGAATTCAATCGCCTTCGGGTTAAAGATTCGGAGCGATGTAGCCGAAAAAGAAGTATGAGAGCAGGTTCCAAATAGCCTTCGCTTTGGAGAAACAATATGAATTGCCAACCGACCGTCCTCATTGTAGATGATGAACGCCACATTCTAAATACGTTAAGTCGCACCCTCAGAAGCAAAAATTACCGTCTGCTGACCACAGACTCGGCCAAAACAGCCGTGGACATAGTTAATTCGCGTCCAGTTGACTTGGTAATTGCAGACCTAAAAAGACCAGTTTTGAATAATCACCAACTGATGCGGATCGTGAGATTGATTTCACCGCGGACACAGTGTATTATTCCTGGTGCGACCGATAGTTGCCGTGCCCGGAAAGCAGAACTTAAAAATAGAGAGATTGACGCCTTGATCGCTAAACCGTGGAATCGTGACGATTTGAAACAAACGATTCGTTTTACTCTGGCTGCAAAACTAAGCCGTTATCAAGCCAATCTATATCAGATGACAGGTTAGGGATGAGTCGATCTGGTTTCAACCTTCGTCTTTCAAAGCTGTTGTTAGGTTTGTTTTTCGTTAGGTTTACTGTCCAGCCCCACCGGCCCTAACTATACTGGAAATTAACTGAGAATCCAGCATGGGCTCTCGGTATCCGGCTCTTAATATCCAAAATCTAACCTCTAACCTACTAGCAAGTTGCCCGGTCAGAATTTATCGATAACACTATGGCCAAAGGGAAAAGCAAACGACCCAAAATTGATCATAAGATTCTCTGTGTCGATGACGAGGAGATTATCCTTCGTGCCCTACAACGTCTGTTTAACTATGTCGGTTACCAGACGGTACTAACCACCCATAGTGGCGAAGTAGCGCTCAGTATCCTAGAGAATAATCTGGATATAGCAGTTATCATTGCTGACGAAAAAATGGGAGTAGATAATATTTCGGGCAACGAGTTTTTGAAACGGAGCATGGAGTTATGCCCCGATGCTGTTCGAATTCAGTTGACAGCTTTCTCTGACCCTGAAATTCTGCAGGGAGCTGTTAATGAAGCCAAAGTTTACAGCCACATCCGCAAACCATGGGATAACAAAGAATTGGTCAAAACAGTTCAAGCAGGTCTAAGAGCAAAGTTATTAAAGGAAGCGAAACATCAGAGATCGCTGCAGCTGGCCAAGGCTGCCCGACACTATAAAAAAGAGAATGGCGATCTGAAGGAAGACATCAGCCGGTTAGAAAAGACAAACGAGCAACTACAAAAGGCAATGACGCAAACTGCGAATCAAGTGAACGACGGTTTCATGAACACCTTGTTGTTTGTAATGCAATACGCTGCTCCTGACTTGTGGCTCCACTCCCGACGAGTAGGTAAGTGGTGTTTTCTGGTGGCCAAGGAACTGGACGATTCCAATCGCTATCCGACAGAACTACTACGGATGGCTGGAGTGTTTCACGACATCGGTAAATTGAACCTGCCCAAAGAATTACGGGAAATCCCACTTGAGCAATTAACGGAGGATCAGAAGCAACAGCTTTCTGGTCATGTGGTAGATGGACTCTGGTTAATTCGCCGATTACCAGAGGAGGTGCGAAAGGCCCTGCGCGCGCCCATCAGAGAACACCATGAACGGTACGACGGAACCGGTCCCTACCAAAGATTTCAAGATCAGATCAACACCTGGGCACAGATTATTGCTATTGCCAGCGACTACGACAACTTGCGTTTTGCCAACTCACATGGTGGACCGAGAGGACAACAAGAAACAATCGAAAAAATGAAAGAGGATCTCTATTCTGTGAATGACCGGGTGGGGAAATACGATGGTAAACCCGCAGGGTACTTCGAGATATTTGAAAAGCTAACACAAGAGGTTTCCGATCAAGATTTAGAACGGCAATCGGTAGAAGAACTAGACTCGATTGACGATGTGCAAGTTGGACAAGTTTTGGCCGAAGACCTATATACGGTTAAAGACACCTTTTTCCGGGCTAGAGGTCATACTGTTGAAGCGTTAGATATAGAGAAAATGAAACTTTACGAAGAAGAAAAGAATGATGTTAGACATATCTGGATTGAAGCCAAAGAATCGAATTAGTTAAATCCTTCACTTTATATAAAATATAAAGTCTCATACTGGAAAAGCTTTACATCTGAACATGATGAATACCGATACTAAAAAACGCCCTAAATTGCCTTATAAGATCCTGTGCGTAGACGATGAGGACAGCACTCTCCAAGCCTTACGCCACCTGTTTAATTACTTCGGGTACCAAGTAATCGTTGCTCGTAGTGGCGAAGAAGCCCTCAGCATACTGGAAAGTCACTTAGACCTCAACGTGATTATTTCGGACGAACGGTTTAAGCCCGATCAAATGAAGGGCAGCCAATTCCTGAAACAGAGTCGGGAACTCTGCCCCGATGCCGTTCGGATACTATTGACCGCCTTTTCTGATGCCGCAGAACTGGAAGAAGCAGTTAACGAAGCCGAGATCTTTCGTGGTGTGTCAAAACCTTGGAGTAATAAAGCATTGGCCTTGATTGTCAAAGAAGGGATTATGCGACAACAAGAGGCACGCAAACAACAGAAACGAACAGAGACGCTAACCAAACGAGGCCAACATTTTCATCAAGTTAGTCAAGAATTAGCTAAGAAGAGCAGAAAGCAAGAAGAACAGATCAATCAACTGCTGGAGGACCAACGGAGGGTCCGCGAAATTCGTGGCGAATACGAAAAGCAGCGGGATACTCTAATTGATCTACTGGAGATCTACGATCGCAAAATGGCGTCCCATTCTCGCCGGGTTGCGAAATGGTGCCGGATTATGGCGGAGGTAGTTCCGGGACTGTGTAAGACAAAGTTCCAGAAAGTGTCGTTCCAGATGGCAGGATTACTGCACGATGTTGGCAAAATTGGTCTAGAAAAAGAGTTATTGGCAATATCTATCGAGTCGCTTAGTCAGAAGGACCTGCAAGAGAGGCAACGGCACGCGGTCTTAGGGCAGCGAATTTTGCGAAAATTGGACGCTTTTCAGGATATACGGGTGGTGATTCGTCATCACCATGAACAATACGACGGTAGCGGTTTTCCGGAAGGGTTAGCCAAAGGACAGATCCCACCCTGGTCACGTTGGATTGCCTTGGCAAACGATTACGATAATTTGCGTAATACTGAACTCTACGGAGAGCGTTTTGACCGACCCAATGCCCGTGAGCAACTAAAGTCTTGGAAAGGGCAGCGGTATGGATCGGATAGTGTAGATAGGTTTATCGATGAGGTTTTAATTCCTCACGCCTTGGAGGAAGAGGAGGAGGCTTGGATTGAGGAGGTTAATTTCCGTGGCCTGAAGGTAGGGATGACATTGGCTCGTGATCTTTACACTATTAACGATCAACTCGTATTGTCTGCCGGTAAAATAATTACTCCGGGAATACGCCAAAAGCTTGAAGACGAATATGAAGACCAAAACAACCACTTGATCGATATTTTTGTCGATGTCCGTGAAAAGAACTAAACACCGACTCGGATGCAGATAAACCCATTTATTACTGCCCTGCCCCGCTACTTGCCGAAACACCTATAGCTCTTACCAAATGTCAGATAAAGTTTATACTCGTCAGCAGTTGATCCAGATT
>JASMLX010000214.1 GCA_030748495.1 Candidatus Poribacteria bacterium
ACAGAAAATCATTCCCGTCAGGATAGAAGGCTATTGATTGGATAGCAGATCCGTGAAAGTGTATCCTGATGGAACAGGAGCACTTAAAAAACGGCCAGCCGTCGATTGGAAAGTCACCAGGAGGATGGACTACAAAAATCCATCTGCTGGCCCAAGATGCTGGTAGGGCAAGAGCTTTTCGACTCTCCCCCGGCCACGGTCATGATGCGCCTGAAGGAGAAGGCTTGTTAAAAGGCATAGATTATCCTTTTGCTGGCTGGCCAATGATTATGGATCCAGCACCTGAAGGAGATACGACTCGACCGCTCGGCTTGAGACTTGATCTTCTCTGCTGTTGTTTCTGCCAAATCGAATCGCCTGAATCCTTGGGAGTCTGACCAAGAGCACGACAAAAAGAGAAATGAAGTGGAAGGATTGTTCAGCAGGCGGAAGGGATTTGACCGGATCTTCTCTGGCCTCGATAAGCTGGATCGGATGTTTTATGCTTTCTGGTTCTTGGTGCTGATTGTCGATTCGCTTAGATCGTGTTAACAAGCCCTAGTTGCTGATCAGTCATCGTTTATGGGGAATTTTATCATCACAGTTGAAATTGAGGAAATATAGAAGCGCATCCTAAGACGAAATTTGATAGTTGTCAAGTACAAGGAGTAATCCAGTGAACCCGGCAGGTAAGAGCTAAACTAAGAAAAGACTAGCCTTAGCCAATGCCCTTGCCAACCAATACCAACAAAGGGGTGGATCACCAAAGTCTGTGGTTATCCCTTGCCTTCAAACACACAAATGCTTAAAATGCGTTCTAAGGCTCTAGTTGATGCCAGACAGTTGTGGCCATGGCCAACAGTTGGGCCTAAATTGTCAATCTCTACGGCAACAATAGAAGAATAACAATAGGAGAGAATAGGGATATGAAGCAACCTTTGCGAGCCGTCATCATTGGCGCCGGCTGGGCCGGTGAAGGACATACCAAGGCTCTGCGCTACGCCGGGGTGGAAGTGGTAGCTATCTGTGCCCGTCAATCGGCCGCTGTCCAACAGATGGCCGATCGATTATCAGTGGCCCAGGCTTCCACCGATTGGCGGCAGACGCTACAAACAGTTTGTCCTGACATCGTGGCTCTAGCCACCCCGGCCGTGCTGAGAACCGAAGTGGTTGAGATGGCCGCCGACTTGGGTTGTCATCTGTTGGTGGAAAAACCGCTGGCTATCACGGCCAGCCAAGCCCGTCACATCTACCAGCGAGTGCGAGCCGTAGGAGTTAAACACGCTTATGCTGCCACCCACTGTTACAACCCGGCCTATGTGCGGCTGAAAGAATTAATTCAGCAAGGAATGATTGGACAGCTACAAGAAATTGTGGTGACCATGGGTCGGCGTCACTCTACCCCGGCCATTATGCCCTGGTCCTGGATGTTGAGCCTGTCGGAAGGAGGGGGCATATTAAATAACGCTGTCCCGCATCTGCTGGGCATCCTGGAAACTATCAGCGGTGGTCAACTGGGGCGAATCATGGGCGAGTGCCGAGTGTTAATTAGTCAAGCACCGGTGGTCTCCGGTTTGCACGACCATCGCGACTGGCGTCAACAGGAGGGGAAATTTAACCAGCAAAATACGGCGGCATTAGAGTGGCGAACCACAGACGCCGATAATGTATTCTCAGCCCTAATCCAGTTACGGGCGAATGGAGGTGAAATACAAACCACTATTGTTTACGGACGGGGCCAGCCGATGGCAAGTCAAAGCAACGGCATGTACTTTTATGGTGAGCAGGGAACGTTGAGTGTGGATCAGATGTTTTCCGGACAGGAAATCAGCTTTCAGGCGGTGGGCGGGGAGCAAATAGAAGTGTTGCCGGTGCCGCAACGGCTGAAGGATGAGGTGCCGACAGTAGGAGATTTCGTCCAAAATAGATGGTGTGCCCTAGCCCACGACTTTGTAGCTGACATCCAAGAGAAAGCCCACTGCAACTATTTGAACTTCAGAGATGGCTGGCGATATCAGGCCGCGATAGATGCGGTCAGAGAGGGCCAAGGTTGGACGGAATTGCCACTTTGACTGCTGTTTCCACGCTGAAGACAGAGCCAACCCACTGTGTAGATATCACAATTTGGAGTGAGGTCAGTATAAAATCAAAGTCACGGATAAGGTGATTAGTTAACTGTATCCTTGGCATCCAGTCTTGGCCTGCAGGCCACACTTTCATTCCATGGTGTGGGAAGTGTGGGAGAACATGATTATGTTCTGGCTTTCGTTGGATATAACTGCCGGCTACATGATGACAACCTTATCCGATATGGCAGATTCCGGGTACAGCAATACCTGGACTGAATTTGCCAACTCAAGGCATGTAAATTAACATGCTAATCATTACTATACCCGTTTTACTTAATTGGGAAATAGCTTATAGGAGGAAATACGAAATGACATTATATCGGGCCGCCGTCATTGGTTGTGGCCGAATAGGTAGCACCATCGACGACGAACAGGTCAATAAACCTCAATTCCGTTATCCCTGGGCTCATGCTCCAGCCTACATCGAAGCTAAGGGGGTGGAACTGGTGGCTGGTGCCGATCTATCCACCGACCGATTGCAGGATTTCAAACAACGCTGGAGTGTCAACGCCCTTTATACCGACTATCGGCAAATGCTAGCTCAGGAGCAACTGGATATTGTCAGTGTAACTACCAGACCGGAGGAACGAGCAGAAATTGTGATCGCCATAGCTGAGTCAGGTGGAGTCAAAGCCATCTATGCCACCAAACCAATATGCGTTAGTCTGGCCGAAGCTGATGCGATGATAGAAGCTTGTCGTCAACATGGGGTGATCTTGGCCATTGCCTGCCACAAAAACTGGAGCCCCTGGTTTCAGGCCTGTTTGCAGGCCATTGCCGAAGGCCAGATTGGTTCGCTGACCTCCTTGTTGTGTAGTTTCACTCACGGCGGTCATACCTTGTCTCTGTTTCGTTTGTTTGCCGGCGCGCCGGCTAGCTGGGTGATAGGGCATCAGGGTAGCGGTGGGCGCCGGCAGGGTGGCATGATTCTCTACCAGAATGGGATTCGCGGCTTCATAACTACTGGAGGTTGGTTCAACTTCGATTTCGTGGGCAGTGATGGTTGGATCAGTGCACGTAACGAACATGCCGATTTCGAAATGTGGAGTCGGCACCCGGAGACTAGAGAACCAATTCGGCGCCAGTTTCCTAATCCCAAGCGTCCACGCAGTTCACAGCAAGCGGCCATTGAAGCGCTGGTGAAAAATATTGATCAGGAAACCCAACCCCTGTGTCCAGGGGAATATGGACGAGAGGCGCTTGAAATAGCCATTGCCTTACGGGAATCAGATCTAAGAGGTAGTGAGAAAATGGAACTGCCGCTGGCCGACCGTAGTCTGAAAATTGGATAACCAGAAACATAATACTTACACTATCTCCTGGTTAAGTTGATGATCAGCAGGAAGCAGAGGTTGAACCAACCAGATAGTATCTCCAATCTTAACTTGATGATGGTTAAGGTCTGTAGCACAACTGGAATGCTCTAGTCATGGCCATGAAACGATTTTGTCCATCATTTCTCTAAACTGGGGATTAAGTGAAGACCGAGCGAAAAACTATACTCAGACCAGAATAGTGATAATTAGAATTAGAAGAATAGGACGCAAAGCAAGGAGGATGAACCTTGCCCACCGGGCGCTCGTTACATAGAATCTGGTTCTATATTCCTGATGCGCGATATACAGAGCAGAGCGCAAGCGAGCGAGTTCGGAGTACCTGCGGGCCGTCAGTGGATCCATCGAATCGGACATAACCGTGTGGATCGAGTGGAATTTTCATATGAGGCAAGACATGAATTATTCACCGCAAGACAGAGAAAATTCAGTATTGCCACTCAATCAGACAGATATCGCGTTGACCACGGAGGATTTGGCTATCTATCGCAGAAGGGTTATTGGATTAGTCCCGTGTTCTTCGACGATGTCGCGGTACAGACAATGCGCCGGCGAGCGTGGCTACGACGGCTTCTTCTGGTTAAAGCAACCCAACTTTGGCCTCGATAACCCCGCCGTACGTCAGGTCAACAGTGGTTAGTGGATTAATAAAGTCATGCGGATAGCGGTGAAAAGCCCGGTCCTCGGTTATACCGGATCGCGGCTTATGGGCACCAACGAAGTGCGAATCTGGCATGACCAAATGCTCTGGAAACCGGGGTTGGGCGCTACTGGGGAACCAGCCTTGAGCAACAATATCGGCTGGCATCAGGACTATGCCCACTGGCAATATGCAAATACGATGAACTTTTGTACCGCTTGGGTAGCCCTACAGGACATTGATGAATCCAATGATAGCATGCGGTTGATGGCAGGCGCATCATCAGGCAGAGGAGAAAGTGAAATCCCCTGAAACTGCTCCTGGTAAATTTCCACCTGTCCTGCGGATCTCCTCCCCTTTCCCAAAGGGGCACCCTTAGTAAGGAGGAGGATTGAGGAGGGGGCCCTACTCCAACCCTGACACACATCGAAACCCGCGGTTGACGTACCTAAGAGTCGGAGGGCGGCGGCTTCGGTAAGCCACGCGCAGAATGCTAGTACCGTAGTACCAGGCACCACCTCGCAACACCCGGGAGTTTTCGTTGCTATCATACCAGTCCTGACACCATTCCCAAACGTTACCCGCCATATCGAACAAACCATATCCATTCGGCTGAAAACTACCTACCGGAGCACAATATTCCCACCTATCTTTGCCACCTATGCCCTCACGATTAGCATAATCACGGGCCAAACTTTCATCATCTCCCCAAGGGTACTCTTTGTTTTGCAAGCCTCCCCGAGCGGCCCATTCCCACTCTTTTTCTGTTGGCAATCTTTTTCCAACCCATTTAGCATAGGCCGTAGCATCGTGCCAGCTAACCACAATCATCGGGTGCTTATCGCTAGGCGAATACTCAGAAACATTGTCCCAATCAATAGGTTCAGCAGGTTTATAGCCTGACAATTCCAAAAACTTCTTGAATTGACCAACTGTAACTTCGGTGACGTCCATCCAAAAAGGTTTGATCGTATCCGAAGCCGGAATAGACATCATTTTAGCGCCATCTTTCTTCCAAGTGATTACCTTCATATCAGGATCTTCCGCAGTAAAGGGCCCCTCAGTTGCAATAGGCTCATCTTCAGAAGATTCAGTGACATCAGGCTCTAGCTTCTGTTCAATCTTTGGTTTTTCTTGAACTTGCCCAAACTGTGGCTTAGGCTGATCCTGACAAGCCACCCAAAATACCGGTAGCAACAAAAACATCCAACTAAATTTCCGTATCATACTTCCTCCAATCGGTTCTTGCAATTACAGCCGTTTGGGTATAAGCCACTACTCAAGTCAACCACAGCACAATTTGAGAGTCAGATATGAGCCTAAAAGATACTGTCTGAAATCTTCATTGTATAGAATTGTGCTACCTGACCTACATTTACGACTGACTGTCCTTTTCTAGATACCAATCAAAGAGCGATAAAACAACTTCTTATTTTTATCCCAATACTTCTTTTTAATTATGTCAAACTCAAGGTCAGTAATGACCCCTTGATCCTTTAATTCTCTGAATCTAGCGATTGAATTTTTAATCTTAACCCTTCTCTCTTCACTGAGTTTTCTTCTTTTCTTAGATTGAAAGGTTGAAAATATTGAGGCAACAATCATACCGCTCATTGGAATTATCTCTCCAATCCTACCGCAACAATTGATTCTCAACGGGCAGTTTCCATACCAACTATTAAGGGGGGCGCTCAGTTTTAGCCCAGATAGATCTACCATAGGTCCAATTACCATAGGAAGATTTTGGCTAGAGCTCGCAATTATTTTCCACCATCGCAAAATTCGTTGGTATTCCTTAGGTAATCCCTATAATCATCAAAATCTTCCCAATTATAGTCAAAATTATAAGCATTTCCCCCACCCAAATAATTAACTCCAACAAATTTTTGCCTTGGTTTGCCATAAAACTAATGCCCCCTTACCCTAACCAATCCATTATTAACGGATCCTGCCCGTTAGGTTGTCGCCCTAAACTATCCCCCACAACACACACCAAATCAAGAAAAGGTCTGCTCAGATCGCAACCTTACGCTTTGTGCAGGGAGCAGGGTGAAAGACATTCACCGAGATCATAAACCCATGCAAGCCCTGGACCGTTACCAAGCGGATGATCAAGCAGATCGGTCGGTGTCGACGGTAAAATTACGGCCTAAAAATTCGATCCGCTGCGCGGATATCCCAAGCTGATGGCCAGATTAAAGACCCAACCAACTCAGCTACCCCTCTGCCAGTGGTAAAGGACGCGGCTAACGCCGCTGGTAAAGGCCCGTGCTTCGCACGGGTCAAGGGTAATCGGATCCTGACACGCATCGAAACCCGTAGCTGCCGAACCTACCATTCGGAGTGTGGCCGAGGTAGCGGTTAGCTACCAGCAGGGTGTCAGTACCGGAGTACCAAGACCCGCCCCGCAACACCCGCCTAGAGCCTGTGCCCGGCCCTAGCGGGTTCTTAGACGATGCGTTTTGATAGTAGTCTCCATCATACCAGTCCGCACACCACTCCCAAACGTTGCCCGCCATATCGTATAATCCATAGCCATTAGCCTCGAAACTACCTACTGGGGCGGTAGCCCATTCCCACTCGTCCTTCCCACCTGTGCCACTATAGTTGGCATGATCACGTGCTACCTTTTCATCATCCCCCCATGGATACCGTTTGCCTATCAACCCTCCACGGGCCGCGTACTCCCATTCCGCTTCCGTTGGCAGTCTTTTTCCCGCCCACTTGGCATAGGCTCCAGCATCATTCCAACTCACATAGATCATTGGATAATCGTCCCTTGCTGAATACTTAGCTACATCATCCCAATCTCCCTCATAGCTGTACCCACTCTGATTGACAAATTCTCTGAACTGACCCACTGTCACTTCGTGTATGTCCATATAGAAGGCATCCAATTCCACTCTATGCAACGGTTTTTCGTCTGAACTACCATCATTAGAGCCCATCTGGAAACTCCCGGCTGGGATCCGCACCATTCCCGCTCCGTCTTGCCCCATCAACTCATAGCGTAATCCTTGCACCAGATCCTCTACCACTGCTGACTCAATCCGTCCTCTTTGTGACTCCGCCTCTATCTCCACCTGCGCCCTTATCTTGACCGTCTCATTGCTTACTGACTCCTTGAACTGCTTCGCCTCAGCTAACGCTACTTTCAACACCCAAGGCAATGACTCCACTTCTCTGTTGCTCTTCACTGACAGCT
>JASMLX010000215.1 GCA_030748495.1 Candidatus Poribacteria bacterium
TTCTCGCTATTGAGTTACTTTATCTTCCAACCTATTGCCCGAACTTGAACCGGATTGAAGGTTTCTGGAAATTTCTCCCAAAGAAATGCCTGTTTTCAGCCTTCAAAAATGCTATTATGGATTGCTTGAGCCAGACCTACACCAGCTACAAACAAGAACTCGACTCTTGACTTCGACCCCGTTTTCAGACCTTTAAAAATGCTCACCTTATTACGGTGTAAAGTATAGCCAAGATGAAGATCAGTCAGTAGGTACAAGACGTAAGCAGACCTAATGAAAGAACTGATTCCCTATTTTCCGGCTTTGTTAATGGACTTCTGCCTCGGAATAGTGATTACCAATACGGCCTATTTCTCCACCTCGTTGTCACTCTCGGCCACTTTTATTGGTGTCTTGATGTCTTTCTCGACGCTACTTTTCACCCTGTTTGCCATTCCATTTGGTAAATTGTCAGACCGAATTGGTAGATCGAGACTATTGAGTGCTGGTTGTTTTTTGATTACGCTCGTCAGCCTTGGATTACCTCAATGCCAAAAAGGCTGGCATCTGGTGATGGTCTATCCCTGGGTTGGGCTTAGCCAGGCGCTCTTTTGGCCTACTTATGAGGCCTGGTTAGCCGAACGGCAAGGTCGCGGGACATTGATCCAACGTCTTCGACTGTTTAACCTGTTTTGGTGTTCGGGCATTACCCTTGGTCCGGTGATGTCCAGTTATCTCCAAAGATCTCCAAACCCAGATTTTCCCTTCTATCTGGTCAGTGGTTGCGCAGTGTTGAACTGGTTATTGATCAGCCGTCAATCTGAGCTAACAAGCGCGGATCTTCACTCAACTTCCGACCATGTGCTTGATCCGGCAAATGACCGACCAACGCATCGGCCAACTCTTTTTATCTACATTAGCCGCATCGCTAATTTCGCCTCCTGGTTTACCTTGAGCATTCTCCGTTCTCTGACACCCAAACTGGCAACTGAAAAGATGGGTGTCGCACCAACGGAATACGGACATTTAATTATGCTGATGGGTAGCGTACAATTGCTAATCTACATCTGGTACGGGTCTAAAAGATCTGCTCGCTGGCACTACAAACTGCCACCACTATTCTTTCCGCAGGCCGTCACGGCGATAAGCCTGTTCACCTTGGGCTGGTTCTACCACCCCCAACTGTGGATGATAGCTTTTGCTCTGTTCGGTATCTCTACCGCTACCACCTACTTCAGTAGCATGTTTTACGGACTGGTTGGAAATACCAGTAAAGGGGCGCAGGCCGGGTGGCATGAGGCTATCCTCGGTATCGGCGTTCTGCTGGGGCCACTGATCGGCGGTTGGTTAGCAGATCTATCGAACAATCCGCAGAGTCCTTATCTGCTGTGTGGCGGTCTAATGTCCAGTCTACTGGTAGTGCAAGTCGGGATCTGGCTAACGATGCGAAATAGCAATAAAACCGACCAGCCCGCTCAATAGGATCTAGAGAAGCCAACCTGATAGAAGTCTTCTTAAAAAAGCTGACAAAAGGAAAAAAGCCCACTGGTATACCGTCCACTGCCAATCTTTCTACCAACATTTTTCTGGAGGAGGTCAGCGAAAACAATCACTTTTGTTAGAATTAGTTGCCAAGTGTGGAAACACAAGGGATTGTTTAGGTCCTGCGGGCTTGGGCTTCCCTGGTAGATGAGCAAAGAAAGGGACAACAGAAGGACGAGCCTAACGACAGAGACAAATGAATAATAACCCAAGCAATGGAAAACCTTAACATCCATTTTCTTTTGCCGCCTTTGCTATATGTCTTCGTTTGTACCATTATCACCATCTACAATAAATACCCGTAATTTAGCCTGATTGACAACTGGTAGCGCGTCCCCTATAATAGATTTACTGGTGATGGCATGGTCTGTAAAAAGCGAACCTGAGAAGATTTAAGAGGGTTTGGAAATAAGGCATTTATCGGCTAGCCGTTTAACTTTATTGTAGCGGGAGTATCCACTCATACTTCCGCTACTCAACCAATCCCCAGCTAAGCTGAGGGCATGTTTGCCAGGAAAACACTGGAGAATCTTCCGTTATGAAAATTAAATCAGTTGAAACCTATACCCTGAACATTCCATTTTATTGTGATCATGTCAGTAGACATATGCACCGGGCGCTAACTCATAGCGAGCGGGTGTGTGTCTACCGCACCGAATTGGATAACGGCATTGTTGGTTATGGCGAAAACCTATCGGATGAGTCGAATAACATCGAGCGTGTTGTCGGTCAGAACCCACTAGCAATTCTACAGGACGATGGCATCGGAACTGGCATCCAAATGTCTCTCTTTGATGCTGTTGGAAAGTCTTTTGATGTTCCTGCTTATCAATTATTGGGAACCAAAGTTCGTGACCGGTGTCCGATTTCATGGTGGGATATCGACATGCCACCAGAGGACTGGGTGGAAGAAGTCAAAGAGTCGATCAAACGCGGTTACACCTCGATTAAGTTGAAAGCACGTCCGTGGCGGGATATTTTTGACCAGGTTCAACAGGCTGGAAATGCAGCAACGGACAGCTACAAGTTCGATATAGATTTTAATGGGTTCCTACGCACGGCTGACGGTGCCATACCCGTCTTGCAGGAACTGGACAAGCATCCTAATGTTGCTTACTACGAAAGTCCCTTCTATCTCGGTACCGATCTAGAAGGGGCTGGAAGATTACAAGAGGCTACCTCCAACCCGATTGTTGAGCATTTCAATGAGGATTGCTTGCACGCCCGAATCTGTGGTGGTTTTGTCGTTGGTGGTGCAGCTTCGGGGCTCAGACGTATAGGTGCCTTATGCGCCTCGTTTGATAAGCCTTTCTGGTTACAAATGGTTGGGACAGGGATTACCACTGCCTACACCATGCATTTAGGCGCGATTTTAACACATGCGCAATTACCCGCGATCACCTGCCACGAATTATGGGAACACCATCTGTTGGCGGATCGACTGGAAGTATCCGAGGGCATGATCTCGGTGCCAGAGTCGCCGGGCCTTGGTGTTGAGGTAGATGAATCTGCACTAGCATATTATCGTGTGGAACCGGGAACGCCAACCTTAACACAAGAATACAAACAGCGGCAACATACCTGTCGGGTACATATCCCAGATGGTCAGGGTGGTGAAACGGTACACGATTTTAATGGGGAGAGTATCTACTATCCCGCTTTTAGTGAAGGGAAATACCCCGGATTTGTTCCTGGCGTTTGGATGGAAGTGATTGAGACCTCTGACAAAAGTTAGGGTTTGAGGTTAAATTCAAGATTGGAGATAGAAGTAATTAAATTGAAACCTAGTGCTAAACGCTGACCACGATTACGGTAGCGATGGCAAAAGGCGCCAAAACCCTTTAATCTGCTCATCACATACTGGCATAGGTAAGATAGATACGATGGCTAGTTAGTGTTTTGTTACCTGTTTTCCCATCTTTGGTTAGGGCATGGTATTTAGACTTCTTCCGTGTTTGCCAAACTAACTATTGCTATGCAACTTGGACTACCCTTGCTAACTTTCCCGCTATCTCTCTCTGAAACTGTCTCTCGGCCTTCAATGGCCTGTCGGGCAAATTTGGCCTTGAATTGGGGATTGTGAATGATGTGTTTCTTTCTCATCTTTACTCCTGATGCGGAGAAGAATAATCAAGCTTAGATGGGTGTCCAGTTTTGGCCGACCACTTCACTATCCAAACTGTTGGTGTTATTTTCGCCGATTCGAATTCCAGTGCTTGAGAGAAGGAAAAATGGGCTCAATGATGATTTTCTCACAGACAATCGGTGGTACAGCGTGCATAAAGGTTATCATAATAGCGTGGAAACTCCAGTTGGGAAACAGCAGTAACTAAACAGTTATTGAAACCTGTACAAAAGATAACTGGTGTACGGGGTAATCAGGCGGGCATCAGCGGCCCCTAGTTGGTACCCTTTCCCTTCTGTCCATTAACTTTTTCTTCATCTCCCATTCTATCGAATAACTCACAGAGACTAAGCTTTACTTCTACACTCCTATCTGGGTAAGCCTAATCTTTCTGTTAATATATTAAAGTCTATTTCTCTAATTTATTAGACTTCAATTTTTGCCTTACATATCTATGTTAACTCTGCATTTGCATAATCAATACGGATAGGCAATGAAATTACAAGAACCATAGCACATCCGACTTCACATCAATATCCCGTCTTTCTTGTCTAAACTGATAAGGGGTTAATTCCCCTGGCTAATTCCCTCTGTTTTCAAAGCATGCTTCTCTCCCCACTGATGCATTAGCTCTAAGATGGGAGTTAATGTCTTGCCATACTCTGGGCATCTTCTCGTTACTGATGAAGAAGCGTGGAGTTCTCAGCCTTGGCTCTGTACCTGCGGCTGGAACTCAACATCTCTAATCGCTCGATTTCCTCTCCCACCAGGCTTGACTTGACAATTGGATTTCAGGTCCACAAAAAAAGACTAACCCTAGGTAAGCCACATCTTGAAGTTACCTGGTGGCAAGTACCACGAATCCCAGAGCAGACAGTCTGGCTTAAAACCAGGCTCTCGTGCTGTTACATCTGTCGCAACTGGTCATTCTAGCTTAGTTCGTCACTCTCTTGGTCGAAGACGCCCCCATCGACAGGGATTGAGAGATTTCCATCTGTCCAGCGCAGGTGATCAGATTGATGCCCTCAACTACAGCTTGATGTTTTGCTGACCAATGGCCTGTGACCAGCTCAATGTGAAAACCATAAGGTTTACCTGGTGTCGAATCATCAGCCGCAAGATAAGCCGAATCGAGCTGAACCAGGTTCTCCACTTCCAGCTACAACACCTCAGGGTTGGGTTCAAGCTGCCCAAGCAGACGTGTGTAGGCGTCATGTGCGATCGGGCCGGTTGTACTTCGAGTAACTTCAGTACATGAGGCTACTTTGGGTGAGGCGATGAACCACTGAATGTAGTCTTTGGCTTGGCATTTTGGTGGATTCATTGGTGTCCCTATTCAAGAATTAGCCTTGCCATCAGACATGATTTGGCGCTCAACTGCGTCAGTCCTATTATTACATAAGTTTAGTCGGTTGTTCATCCGTTGTCTTAGCCTTTATTAATTGTTTTGTGATATCTCTTCTCCATTTCAATTTGTTGTTGCTGGAGATAGATCTGCTCCGATAAACGAGCATTCTCTTCGGATGGTGGTTTCGGCACCTCAATCGTAGCGGTGGTAATTTGATCATTTCCCCATTTGTAGGCTACGATTTCACCTTGGCTAATAATCAAGTTCATACCAACGTTGGCTTCAACGATTGGCACCCCATTTTCGCGAGCTCGAGCTAAGACGGTTTGATTTTGGGCTTTGCTTTTAGACCCGTAGGATGGAATAAGAATCAAATTGGCGCCGTCCAAAACCAAGGTGCGTGTGATAAGTGGATTCCATCGGTCGTTACAGATAACAATCCCAACGCGTCCCAAAGGTGTGTTAAAGGCGCGTAACTGCAGTCCAATTCGGTTGAAATTCCAAGAGGTGTGAGTACCTTCTGCGAATTGGGTTTTATGGTATTTACCCACAATTTGACCATCACCATCGATAAAAATGGCTGCATTGTAAATATCGGTACCAATTCGTTCGGCAAAGCCAAAGCAGAGGCACGTGTGTAAGCTTTTCGCTAAACGCTGAAAGTGTTGAATATAAGGACCGTCGATCGGTTCTGCCAGGTCTAGCATCTGATCGGGGGGTCGGCGTTCTTGGATCACGTCCATTACAACGTAGCCTTCCAGAACTCCTTCTGTTGTTAGAATGAGATCCGGCTTGCCTTGGGCCGCCTGAACAAAGAAGGATTCCATTTTGCTGGCGTTAGCGGCTTTATCCCATTTAACCGGACGAAGAGAGATAGCAGAAACTTTCAGAGAATCAAACATATTGGTTACATCAAAGAAGCAAGATCATTTGGAGTGTAAAGCTCATTTTAGGGGAAAATGGAAAAGTTTGCAAGGGATCGGATCAAAGGCCATACACTATCTGGGTCGAACAATTGAATTCTTCTCTAAATCGTTTTTTCTATACAGAGACCGATAGAGACATATGGCTATCTTTGGACGATAGCCCATGTCCCTTCAACCAGTCAACCGTTTGCCAGAGCCGTTTTTTCAGCTGCCATCAATCTAGAATTAGCCTGGCGCTTAGATACTGTCTTGGGGCCAGTTGGCTAACCCATCTGGCCCCATCGGATAAAATCACCAACCGCTCTTGATCATCAATGCCCATGCCTCGGGCACTGGTAAATAGTTGTTGGCTGAACCACTACACTGATTGTAGTGTACCTACATGTTGTTTGTTGGAGTATAGATAGATATAAATTTCCTTTGAGACTCAGTGAAGATCTCGGCCGTCGTCAACGCATACCATAACCTCATGGAAAGGCTGATCGTCTCCTCTGACTGGCTGATAATCGTCCTTTTTCGGCTCATTCTGCCCAGATGATGATTTGCACTCTGGACCAGCGACATCCTCGGTTGCTGCTTTCTGTCACTGAATCAGAGATGCTAGTGGATGCTCAAAGAGTTATGGCTTGACCTGTTGTCCCTTGGCATCAATCACCGCTTCCAACTGCTCCATTGATTCCACTTGATCTGGTAACTGGACCATGATTTGTACTTCGGTCATTGATTATTCCCTGCAGAGCCGACTTTTCTCGGCTACTTATTTGACGACCTCTAAACTATCATCATATTCTAACATTGACCAGCAAATACAATTACTAGCTACCGTTCAAAGCCGCCTGAGGCTTCATTTCCACCCAGGCACTCTATTCTTGACGCTTACTAAATCCGCACTATTACTGACGGATAAAACGTTGGTCAGGAATGACATAATGCCAGCTCGGGTTGGTGCTTTATCTAATTACCTCTCACTGGAATCCTGTATTCACGCCCCTTCATGGAGTAAATTAAAGTGGCATGTAAGTTGTCTTCTGTCAAGGCCTAGCGGGGAAGATTTTTACAAATAAGGGATCTCTAGGTGAAAATTTTTTGCAGAGTTATTTGAAGATGAGTTAGAACTGATACTTACTAAAAGTACGAGAACCCCGTCAAAACAGTAGAGGGCGTTATGGAAGTCCTTGTATTACCAGGAAGATAGCCAAAATCAGCTAGACAACTAGGGCTTGTTAACACTATCTAAGCGAATCGACAATCAGCACCAAGAACCCGAAAGCA
>JASMLX010000216.1 GCA_030748495.1 Candidatus Poribacteria bacterium
TCAATAAGGTCGGCTGAAGCCAGTGATAGCCAGAGGTCAATTTGGGCTGAGTCTCAGTAAGAGGCTGATAACGACCGATAATGGTATTTAGCGGTCATTGTCTATATAAGCGGGCGAAATAGTGTGGGTGTGGGAGATTTAAGCGGTTTTCCGTCCTGGCCAATAGTTCTGCCACTGATCATTGAGCAAGTTGCAAACACCAATGACATCTTCTCCTGCTTAACGACATCGACCTAGGTTTTTCTCAAACGGATTCTGCTTCCCCTTTTTCATTGGTTGCCTCCTCTTTTCCCCACGATCGAGCGGTTTCGATCAGGTGCTCTGCGGCTTCATAGTTGGGGGCAAAAACGTAGAGTGCGTGGAAGACGGTGGACATGAGTCCCGCGAAGAGGGCATGGATCTGTTCGTGCTCCCTGTCAAATCCGCCAAGCCTCTCAATAGAATCCAGCCCAACATCCCGACCAAATTCAAACGCCTTTTCTGAACTCACTGCCTTTTCCGTACTCATTTCGTCGTTCATAATTTGTTCCTCTTTAGCCACTTCAAAATTTATGAGAAGACCTTTTAACAGCGCTATTTCGTTCTCAATATTGATTAAGTAGCTCATTTAACCCCCAGGGCGTTTTTGGCACCCTTTACAATTTAACAATTGTTCCATCTAGATCGAGGTCGCCCGGTTCAGCACCAGAAGGTGACGGCGAAATTAGCCAAATGACAGGGCAACGAATGGCCGTTTCAACCTTAGATCCAACCCCATCAGTCAGAATAACAATCAAATCTGTCTCCATTCTATCCTCATTAGCGAAATCGAAAATGCAGTCATACGACGTCCCACCTCCGCCTGCCAATTGACGATTGTTTATATCACTACCTTTCTGGACCAGAAAATAGTCTCTTACCTCTGCGTCGAAGGTTACGACATGTATTTCAGTCTGTGGAGTGGCGATACAGATCTGCTCGATTTGATTGGCCAACAGTTCGAGTATTGGTGGTTCATTAGTTATGGAGCGGGACACGTCTAAAGCGACCAAGATACTGGGTTGATGGATCAATCGAACGCCATGTGAGTTCGGATAACGCTTGCTTGGTCGACTAGTAGTTACTGCCAGATCAACGTTATCTGACGAAATATTTATAACCGTTTCCTGTAACAATTGGTCCCAATTTAGGGATGAAGACGAACTATCATTTCCCAACCTAAATTCCTCGTTACCGACTTCGTCTCCCCAACAATCTTTTTGGTCCTGTGCTTCAAGTGCTTTGTAAGTCTCTTGCATGATCTGGGTGTTGTCAACACCAGTGTCCAGATCGATTTGATTAAGAGCAGCCCAGTTTCTGTGTTGGGTTTGGCATAGGGAGCCGTCCCTTAGAAAGGGAGCAAGAACTGAGGCATGACCATGCTTTTGAAGCTCTAGGTAGTAGTATCCAACAGTCTGGTTTGGTCGTAACCTGAGATCAGCAAGCGCTTCGATGGTCACAGAGCCCTCCGGCAACTGACCGCACACAAAAAAGTTGACCACCAAATCACAAGCAATATTGAAAAGTACTTTATCCTCAAACAACCGATGTCGAAAGTGGTGCCCGAAAAGGAGGTGGTATACTTCGTGAATTACTACAGATCTTAGTTGCTCATCTGTTAATTGGTCCACAAAATGTGGTGAGAAGAGCAAGAAAATCCGACGGTTACGGATGGCCACGCAAGCCGTAGGAATTTCTTCGGTCACTTGCCTAGGAATCCCACAAATCGACGCACCTAGCTTTGGATACGTGAGGAGTACCTCGACAAAGGCCTTCTCAAGTTTCTTATATAAGATTTCGTAACAGGAGAAGAACCTATTCTCGCGATCCATTCCAGCTAAACTCCATCCAGTATTAAATCGGTTAAAAAGTTATCGGACATAACTGAACGTATAAGTTGGTGGCATTGTGACTCTGAACGGATTTTTTCTATGAATCGAATCCTCGCGTCTGCTGGGATCAGGTCGAATTTGAGAAGGTCGATTAATTTTTGTGATTGACTTTCGGTAACTGTTGCTACTGTAGTAATGTTCTCTAACACTTTGTCAACGAACGTAAATAGCAAGTCTAATTGGACACCTTGCTGATCGGAAACCTGATGCAAAAGAACCGGCGCAATTATAGCAAAAGAATCAGCCGAGAAAAACTCGGAAGGGGACATAAGGACTTCATGCATTTCTTCAATCCCAAACACAAAGTCCATAAACGCATTGACCATAATCTGTGGCAGAACAGCCGCAGATAAAGTTCGCACCAATCCTGCCTTACTTTTCCAATCGGGGATTGGCCCCACTATGTCAAGCCATTGTGTTAAAATTCTTGGGCTGGTTTGCTTGCTATGTTCGCCATTTTTGATCATGAAGAACTCGGGGCGGCTTTTCATCCAATTCAGCATACGCATATCCTTTTGGCTTCTCCTTGCCCAATCCAGAAACTGGTAGAAGTCGGGGACTAGCTCCACCGAAATCATTCTGGAGTCCACCGCTCGGTCGTTAAAGGCATTGACCAATGAATAGTCCGCCTGAGGTGGATTAGAGGTCAGGACAATAATAACCCCCTTAGGCAAGGCCCAAGAGGAATTGCCTCGCTCGGTCAAAATCGGAAGCAGGCAGTTCAATACGATCCGAGTGGACCTAGAAAAATCATCCATCATCAGGACCAATGGACCTCTAACGTCTTTGGGGAAAACTGTCCAAGCGGGTGGGCACAGCACGGACAGATTATCTTTCTGTCTGCTCATGCCCAAAACATCGCCAGGTTCACTAAAGGAAGCTGGCGAAATCACGGAGCAAAACCCTTGCAAGTCTTTTGTAAACGATTTTACTATTTCTGTCTTGCCAATACCGCTCGGGCCAACCACATTCAGGTTTACGTAAGAGCCTTTTTTTGACAGTTCGTATAGGTGCTTGAGGACACCAATCAGGCCCGTCTGATCGACTTTGGCATAAATTTCATCAGTATTTCGGTGGTTCATTAATCTTTCTCCTGTTGAATTTTTAATCGGTTGTGATAATCTCCAAGGTTTTGGTATTCATCAAGACCGCCTGAGTTATGGCTGATCTAAATCGACTTTCCAGAATATGGATGAAGGTCTGTCCTGTTTCCTCATCCAGGTGTATTTTCTTCCTCTCTGATGCATGTTGTCTCCACAGATAAACTTGGCCACGCCTGTTAATTTCCACGAAGGAGATATTCTGGCTCAATAAAGATGCTGTCAATTTCAATATTCCGGGCATCTCATAACCGGCAATTTCAAATTTGAGGCCGAATAGATTTAGGTTAGTAGCGGATTTGACCAAATCCAACTGATTTTTGGCATCGTGGGTAATCCAAGGAAGCACTAGGTGATCGTAATCAAAGGGAAGACATAAATCTTCGGCCAAAATATTGTCGACGAGTTGCCTGATTGATTCAAAGTCTTTGTTCTGTTGGCTGCCTCTACAAAGAGCGCTGAAGTGGGTCATCAATAAAATTGTCGCCAAGGCCGTCAAAGTCCGATGAGTCTTAGGCCAAGCACCGTTCTTACAGTTATTCATTATTTCGAGGGCTAGAACACAGGTTTGTGGCGAGGACAACAGACGGGCAAGATTCTTAGACTGCTGATTTTCTGCTGAACAAATAAACAGGTGGTCGGCGAGACCGGATCGGAATCGGCCGTCTTTCAAGGAGAGTTGAGTAAGCTGGTCGAGAGAAGGGTCCACTTTTTCAATAGGAAAGATCGCTTCGAGCCCATCCGAAGGGCGTAGAAAAAAATCATACTTAATGGTGTCTTGCTTTTTTTTAGCCTGCTCCCAATCAACCACGGTGGCTCCTACTCCCGTCAAAAAACTGGATAGCTTGATGTTTGACTCGGCGTAGGTGAACTCCTCTAACATGATCCTCGCATCTTCTACATCTTTCGCGGACAGAGGAGAAAACCCCTCTTCTAAACGTTGAAAAATAGACTCGTCCAGAAAGTGAATAGTAATGTTATTTGAGAGCTGAGCCCAATCTTTCTGACCGGGAGGATTGAGAATATCCGGCAGAAAAACTGTCGACAATTGGGCGAACTGATTTAAGTTCGAGATAATATCCTGCCCAAACAAAATAGTAGAGGGTATCGCTAACCATTGAAGTTGAGGGAAAAATCCTAAAAAATCAGGCCACGCTTCATCAGGCCACGCTTCAATAAACCCAGAGGAACTATAGACCACCATTCTCGTAATCCGTTTGAGATTCTTCCTTATTTTTTGTGTTCCGCTTTTTGTCTGTAGGGCTCTCATCTCCTCCTTCCCCCAGGAGACCAAGAGCGTATCACGATCCCTGACGCTTATCGCACCGGAAACAATTTCGTTTACACTTATCGCATCTCCCACTTCTAACATCCCATTCGCAATTAGTCGGTTGAAGACTTGTGATGGGAGTGTCTTCAGAAGTCGGTTATTAATATCGTTCATGCTTTCCACCTTCTTTGTTCCAGTAAGGAATTTCCTTCCTCGATTCTAGCTGCAGATTTGAGGCGTCAGCAGGCGGCTGAAGAAGATCATACTGACTATCAGTCGAATCTATCCAATTATCAGATAGATGTGAATCATTCGAGTACCAGCAACCGTTTTCATCAAGTCCTTCTTGCTGATTAAGAATCTGAACATCAGCTTTCCTCTGTTGAAAACCAACAAAAACGAACCTGTCCGGCCAGGTCGCCTCGGCCAGCATTTCGAGAATATAAGGGTTACTCATAAAGTTAGCCGGTAATTGAGCCAAAACTTCTGAGGTGAAGATTGCCGTATCGGAACGAATTTCTTCTTGGTAGAGCTCGGAGTTTATCACTCCATTGTGGAAAACAAGGGCGCTCGGCAACAAAAAAGGATGCAGATTACAAGTGTCCCTCAGTCCAGAAGTAGCTAAACGAAAATGAACGACCAACAGCTCCTCTACCGGAATTCGATTGACGAGCTGGATGCAAGCCTCTAGACTGATTCCTTTGGCCATCTTAATCAATTTCCCTTCGGAATAGCTGAGGCCAATCCCGTCTGGGTTATTAGTGGCGGCCTCAGTCAAATGGTCAGTCAGGATTGATCCCCCGCGATGCTTAACAATGATCTGGCACATAATTAATACTCCTTTTAAAATGTTGGTTACGGATAAGGCTTTGGCCTATTGCTTAGGCCGCTTCGGTCAAGACGAAATAGTCCGCGATCTCTTCGTTGATGGTTTCGACAATATCAAGGCTTCGGCTATCTTGCTTCCAATTGAAGGCTGGCTTCTCCAAAAAATTATCTTGGAATTGATCGATCAATTGTCGTAAGGCTTCAAAGCCAGATTGGTCGGCGAGAAAGGCTATGAAACTGGACCAAGACAGGGCGTTGATCGCTGTTTCCTGGCAGAAGCTAATGAGCAGATATGGCAACTGGATTCGGGCTTCCAAAACCATTGGGTCGAGGGTCCCAGCGCCTAATCGGTACTCGACCGTATTCCCAGACAGGTTGACGGCCCCACGATCGTCAGCGCAATACTTGTCTCGGCTGAGTTCGTCGTCGCCATTGCCTTGACCTTTTGGAATTGGAATGCAACGATCGATCAACCCTCGGAATCGGCCCACGGGGAGGGTCGGATCTGCGAAATCATAGGTCCACTCTGCAGACGTGCGGCCCGATAACCACAACAGGTCGTGAATGTTGTTATAAACGAAGTTTTGTAGCTTAAACAGTGTGAGTGGAGAAATGGCCGCAGAAGACTGATGGACATGCAACCCGCAAGTAGTTTGGATCGAGGCCCCGTAGCCCTCTAAAAGTTGACACAGGTCTGGCAACAGGTTTGGTTCCTTCATCAGATGCTCATAAGTGAAGGGCATGGATACGATCTCCAGGCCATAGTCCAGGCTGTCGTCAAACTTAATGGTGAACAAAGCGCTAAATTTCTCTTCCAGGTCTGCCTTTAACTCGTAGTAGATTTGTTCTAAATCGTCACCTTCGTCGAACTCGACTTCTAGCTCGAAACCGAGGCCCTGACCTAGCTTCTTGTCTTGTCCGTAATAGCCGGTGATTTTAGCCGTCATCCCCATGATTAGTTGATGGAGTTCAGGATTATCGGTTTTTGACTTGGCCAGATTCATCAATGGGCGAAATGCCGGCTGGCCAATTTGCTCCATTAATTCTCGGATTTCAGACCGACGACTGTTTCCCAGTTCTGACAATTCGTCGCTCTCCGAGATTTTCTCTAAGAGGTCAATGATGGGCTTAATTGACATCTGCCCTTCCTTGGCAATAACTTCCATCATCTTCTCGCGGACATCCTCATCAGTTTCGTTTAGCCAGAATTCCAACAACTTACTGATCGTCTTTGCGGTTAATAGATTGGCTGTCCCCAATAAGGCGACCGCTTTTTGACGGATACTCCAACTGCTATTCTTTAATACTTTGAGCAGTTGGGTTCGCAGTTGACGGGAACCTCCAACCAGACGGTGTTTGGCAACCGTTTGTGTTAAGGACTCCAGGCCAGCTGTGACCACATCGGAATCCTCGTCTCCTAAAGCCCTAACCAGCAACAGAAAATCCGAAGGAGCCGGATTTTGCTGACTGACGAGTACCTGACCAAAGGCGGTAACAGTCAATTGGCGAACGGACCAGGATTGATCAGCCACACCCTGGCGTAACTTTGCCAACGGTTTCGCGTAGCCTTTTTCGGCCATTCGTTGAAGGGTCTGAACCGCCGCTCGTCGCACGTCACTATCGGAATCGTTATCGAAGAGATCAATCACCAGATCGATTTGGGCCGGCGACGTTTCTTGGCTGACTGCTAATACCTTGATCCAAGATTCTCTGATCTTCCAATTTTGAGCGGATAATTTCGGTAAATGAGCAACTACAAATTCTGGCGTTAGCAAATTGGCATTCTTAAGTCCGGCGACAGCCATATCCCTCACTGACTCAGCCGTATCATCTAGTTTTTCGATCAGATATTTGGCTTTGTCAATGCTATGACCCCGATCAAAACCCAGAGCCCAGATAGCGGCTCGTTGTATTACACTATCGGCTGAACTGAGTGATGAGAGGATGGTGTTCTCTTCCAAAATTACCTGATTAGGTTTGTCAAACATGTCCATTTGTGTCATCATGTTGGTCATGGTAAAACT
>JASMLX010000217.1 GCA_030748495.1 Candidatus Poribacteria bacterium
CTTGTTTTTCCGCTACCGCCATTAATCAGAATTACATACGGCCAACATTGACTGAAAAACCAAAATTGGAGATTAATGTGGGCCGACATCCAGTGATTGAGAATCTTTTGCCATCCACGGAAAAATTTATTCCCAACGATTTAACGTCAGCCATTTGTGTAGCGAGATCACCGGCTGTGGTATTGCGCGGAAACATATTCAATGCAATTTTACTGTATGGTATTTCAGTGTCTCCAACCAGCAATATTTCATCCAAACTAGCATTACATGAAACCAGTATGGATGATGAGATGGTTATTATAATGGCGACGATAACTCTCTTCATACCTTCTCCTCAATGGATATGGATTAA
Organism: Candidatus Poribacteria bacterium; assembly: GCA_030748495.1. Taxonomy (GTDB): domain Bacteria; phylum Poribacteria; class WGA-4E; order WGA-4E; family UBA9662. The sequence goes on from JASMLX010000217.1 coordinate 353, forward strand.
ATTTCTATTCCAAACTATAGGGTCAAAATCAGGAAAAGCGACAACTTTTAAATTGTAATTTATCAGAAAAGTGCATGCTATATTCTACAATTATTAAAATATCAAAAAAAGCAGCGATTAAATTGTTGTAAATTTCCAGCCCTCACGGTACCTTGGCCTGATGGTTTTATGGTGTGTTAAAATGAGAAAAAGATCACTTCAAACCGTAATTCTTTTTATTGCCTTAACCTTAGGTGCTTGTGCCGGTGATTCCACTAATTTAATTTCCGCATCTGGCGTTTGGACAAGGGATGACGGCACTCGTCTTTACTACCAAACTTTTGGAGTTGCAGCAGGGACAGTCGTAGCCGATGTGTCAGTAAACATGCTTGATGATGGATCCTGGAGAGCCTATGTGATTGTAGGAGGCGCAGTAGCTTCCGCTGTTTCAAGTGACGGTCTATCTTGGACTGCCGAGGCAGGGATAAGAGTCGAAGAGGGGGGAGCTGGAATGCCCAGGGTGTTCAAATTAGAAGATGGATCATGGAGATTATACGGTAATAGTGGTGACGGTATAGTTTCATGGATTTCGTCGGATGGTCTCAATTTCACCAAGGAGAATGGTTACCGTATTACCCAGTCCCAGGTAGGGGAAACTGGCGGATTAACGGGTCCAACAATGATCGATACATCCGATAACGGATATAGAATGTATTTTTCCGGATTGCCTAAACCTGGACCGATAAAAACGTTTCGCATATATAGTGCCACTTCCTCAGATATGTTAGATTGGACAACCGACGACGGGGTAAGAATAGGAAACGGATCAAATATTGACCAATCTGCAGAGCATCCATTCGCAGTTGTACTTGGGGATGGCACCATAAGAATTTTTTATTACGTCAATAAGATTACTAAACTTTTCACTGCAACTTCAACAGACGGTCTGACATTCACAAATCCAACAGACACTGGTCTTGATTTTAATGATGTCCACATAGTTACAACGGGTGAAGGTATTTGGCGAATGTACGGTGGTGGATTCTCTGAGGAAGTTGGCGGCGTTATCGACAGCGCAACAGCAGCCCCTCATTAAACTGATAGCCAATTGTCATCGGCAGTAGGTCTGATTTCAATAAACTTATAATAAGAAAAAAAAGTGGAAAATAGCGGTTGATGTGAGTCACAATGGTATCAACCGGCTACTGTTGCTCATCCGGTATCGGATCATCTGGAAAGAGAGCAATTGATAAGTTGAAAATCAACCATGACTATGGGGGGGGAAAGATGCTCAAAATATTTCGTAAAACACTTGTTGCTACGTTGGCTGTTGTTGCCCTGATGGCAACAACTGTTGCCCAGGCGAGGGTTGATGGCAATACCATAACATTGGGTGCAGCCGTCTCCGAGACTGGAAAGTACTCAACCAATGGTAAACACACCCGCAACGGTTACAACCTGGCTGTCAAACGCATCAATGAGATGGGTGGCGTCACAGTGGGTGGAAAGAGCTACAAATTTAAAATTACCTACTATGATGATGAATCCAACTCCGGTCGTGCTGCACAATTAGCAGAAAGGCTGATCAAACAGGATGGCGTCAAATATATGCTTGGTCCATACAGCTCAGGATTGACCAAAGCGATTGCTCCAGTCACTGAAGAGAATAAAATCCCCATGGTGGAGGCCAACGGTGCATCAAGGTCACTCTTCACTAAAGGGTATAAGTATCTCTTTGCTGTCCTCTCAGCGGCGAACCAATATCTCGAGGTTGCGATTGATCTTGCTGTTGAGAAAAATGGCGGCAAGCCGGTGAAGATCGCCATGGCCTTTGAGCAGGATGCTTTTTCACAGGATGTGAGATTGGGCATTGTTGAAGCGGCAGAGAGAACCGGCTCCAAGATCATCATCGATGATAAATTGCCCAAAGAACTCAACGATATGGCCGCAACGCTGGCCAAGGTAAGAGCTACCCGTCCCGATGTTCTTGTTGTATCGGGTCACTCCAAGGGAGCGCTGACGGCAATCAGGCAGATTTCAGAGATGAAGGTAGATGTACCCATGCTGGCGATGACCCACTGCGATGCATCAAAACTGGCCAAGCAGCACGGCAAGAAATCTGAATATGCACTTTGTGCAGCTCAATGGCACAAGTCACTTAGCTATAGTGATAGATTCTTTGGTGATGGCAAGAAATTTGATAGTGACTTCACCAACGAATACGGCTATGCACCCCCTTATCAGGCAGCAGAATCAGCCGCCGCCCTGCTGGTGTGGAAAGCAGCCTTCGAAAGAGCCAACTCCTTCGATACCAAGAAGGTAAGAGATGCACTGGCCCTGACCGATATGCAGACATTTTATGGCAACATAAAATTCAGCAATGCCGGTCAGAATATCGCCAAGCCAATGGTGCTATTCCAGGTAAGATGTGAAGGCAATAAGTGTGAAAACAAAGTTGTTGCACCCACAAAATGGGCTTCGGCAGAACTGGTTCACCCCATTCCCAAGTGGTCTGACAGGTAGAAGTCAACACCTAATAGATACCCCCTGGTTTCCAGGGGGTATTCTTTAAAAACCTTTAGTGAAGATTTAGCCAAATGGATCTATTGATCTTCCAAGTCCCCATCCTGATGGTTCAGGCTTCGTTGGATGGGGCACTGTTAGGAATTCTTTTTGCCCTCATTGCCTATGGAATGGCATTACAGTGGGGGGTGATGAATATCATCAATATAGCCCAGGGGGAGATGGTCATCCTGGGCGGCTACATCGCCTATACGATGTACGTTATGGGTATTCATCCTGCGTATGGGGTCATCGTCTCCCCGATCATCATGTATTTTATCGGTTGGCTTCTCTATAAGCTGGTTATAAACAGGGTAGTCGACCGTGATCTTTTCATCTCTATCCTGGCAACATTCGGCATTAGTATCCTGACTCAGCAACTGATGAATTTTATCTTTGGGGCGGATGTTGTTGTTGCTCAATCCAATTTTGGCACCACACTACTCTTTGATGGGATGGTGACGTTGCCCAATGCAAAGATTTTCTCTGCATTGATCAGCATTATCTTTGCCACTGGCCTGGTGCTCTATATGAAGAAATCAAAGCTCGGCCGCGCTATCCGGGCAACATCACAAAATGCAAGAGCGGCTAAAATCTTAGGTGTTGATACAGAGAGAGTATATGCCACCACTTTTGGGATCAATGCCGCACTGTGCGGTGTTGCCGGAGCCCTGATCTCAATTACCTTTACCCTCCACCCCTATGTAGGCCTTCCCTATACGGTAAGGTCATTCATGATTGTTATTATTGCCGGCCTTGGTAATTTGCCCGGGGTTGCTCTGTCCGGGATGGGTTTAGGCGTATTCGAGGAATTCTCAGATTATATTCTTGGCACAGAATTCAGGGTCGGCTCGGTCTTTACACTCCTGGTTCTGATACTTGTCTACAGAAGGTTCCGGTTATCCAGAAAGAGAGAATATTTGGAATGAAGAGGAATAATCTAATTCTCTATGGTGCCTTGTTGGTTTTTGGCTTGATGGCACCTTTTCTGTTTCCAGCATTCAAGCTTCAGATCTCATTTATGTGGATCCTTGTCATCCTGGCACTGACCTGGGATGTCCAAGGGGGGCAGATGGGATATAACACATTTGGCAATATCCTCTTCTTTGGAATAGGAATGTACATCTGTGCCAGTACCCAGATCGGCCTCTTTTTTCCCCTTGAGGAGTGGACGGCGAGTGGCGGTGAGAAGACCTTTTTGCACACCCCCTCACAGTATTTTCTTGGGCTCTCTGCGGGCCTTGTTCTTGCGGGAATTGTACCGGTGATTGTGGCCGCATTGATTGGGTATGGAATTCTCGGACTGCGAGGCCACTACTTTGCAATCTGTACCCTGGGCTTGGGTATTGCGGCGGGTGAACTTGCTGGCGGTATTGAAATCATTGGTGCAGGGCAAGGGATGACGGCACCTCCCTGGCCGAAGGGGATCGGTGATACGGAGTTCAGGTCTGAGTTTTTCTACTTCCTCACTTTTATCACCATGCTGGCTACATTCACCTTCTTAAGATGGGCCTATCAGAAACGATTTGGCCTGGTCCTCAACGCCATTCGTGATAATGAAGATAAAGCGGAGGCGATGGGAATCCATACCATGAGATACAAGATTTTGGGATGGATGGTCTCTGCCTTTTTTCTCGGCATCGCCGGTGGACTGGTAGGGAATATGGTGGGTTATATTGAACCTACCGAGATCGCTTTTACCGGGGCAACCTATGGTGTGTTTATGATCCTCATGGCGATACTAGGAGGAAAGGGAACGCTTTGGGGGCCTGTCATTGGAGCGATGGTCTTCCATATCTTCAAGGAGGGCTTCTGGACTTTCTTCCTCGGCTGGCAGTACGTTGCACTGGGAGTACTCATTGTTGTCATTGTCATCTTCTTCCCAGAGGGCATCATGGGATGGCTCAGAGAGAAGTTTCCAGAGCGGTTTGGTGAGGTTATCGATGAGGCAGACCGGAAAGCCCAGGTGGTGCTCAAGTAATGGCTTCCATACTCAGGGTTGACAAGGTCTCCAAGTATTTTGGCGGGGTAAAGGCAAATCAGGGTGTCTCATTGTCTGTTAGGACAGGAAGTATTGTCGGGCTAATTGGCCCCAATGGATCTGGAAAAACAACCCTCTTCAATTCGATTGTAGGAACCCACCCCATTGACAGGGGGACAATCGAGTTTGATGGCAGGGAGATCTCTACGCTCCCTGTCCCTGCTGTTGCCAAACTAGGCCTGCTCAGAACATTCCAGCAAACAAGGATCTTTGGCAAGGTTAACTGTATTCAGAATATGTTGATCAGTTCCAATCCAACTAAAGAGAATCTTATTACCATCTTTTCAAAAGTGCCTGAGGAGTTGACAGAGAAGGCAGAAAATCTGCTGAAGTTTGTGGGCCTGCACCAGAAGAGGAAACTACTCGCCGGCGATCTCTCCTTTGGGCAGCAGAAGCTGCTTGAGCTTGCAATGGCACTGATGAACGAACCTAAAATGTTGCTCCTTGATGAGCCGACTGCGGGGATAAACCCAACACTGATCAATGGGATTATTGATCGACTGATTACGGTGAACAAGGAGTTCGGAATAACCCTGTTAGTGATTGAACACAATATGAGGGTGATCATGAATCTTGCACAGGAGATCTACTGCCTGGCCCATGGGGAGATGCTCGCCAGCGGATCACCAGAAGAGATAAAGAATGATCAACGGGTACTTGATGCCTACCTGGGGGCGGGCTGATGACAGACCAGAAAGATTCAGATCGACGTATTCGCGGCTATGGTTCGGGCAAGGCTGATGTTGTCATCTCTGTTGATGATGTTGTTGATGAAGCCAAACAACTGAATGAAGGGCGTCCTGCCAGGGAGACACTGCTGACATTAGCCAATGGAAATCCGCAGTTGGAAATCCAAGGATTGGTTGCCGGTTACGGAAAGATGGAAATACTCCACGATTTTGATCTTGCTATTGGTGAAGGGCAATCACTCTGTCTGATTGGACCCAATGGTGCCGGAAAATCCACTGTCCTTCATTCGATCTATGGGTTTACCCGGATCACCGCTGGCAGCATCAGGGTAGGGGGTAGTGAGATGACGACGCTTACCCCAAACGATAAACTGAAACACGGCGGTATCGCCTATATTCTTCAGGATAATTCAGTCTTTCCTGATATGACAGTGGAAGAGAATCTACTAATGGGTGGCTATCTCAAGGAGAGTGTTGAGGAGTCACGACAGGCCACAGAGAGGGTGTTTGATCGATATAGCCGCCTTGCCGAAAGACGTCACCAACGGGCAGGCGTCCTCTCAGGAGGTGAACGGCGACTATTGGAAATCTCCCGGGCACTGATCATGGATCCCAAAATCCTGCTGGTTGACGAGCCTTCTATTGGGCTGGAGCCGCGATTCATCGATATGGTGTTTGAAATTCTTGATGATCTTCAACACCGGGATGGCAAAACCATTATTATGGTTGAGCAAAATGCCAAAAAGGGGCTCGAATTTGCTGATATTGGCTATGTGCTGGTCAATGGTGAGATCGCCATGGCTGGGACAGGCGATAGCCTGCTGAGTAATCCTGAAGTAGGCAGACTCTTCCTCGGGGGGTGAGAGGGCTTATGGCTCTTGGTCAATATAACTCTCGCAAAAACAACCGAGCTACACATCATTTGGAACAGACAAAATGACCATGCAAACCCCAGAACTAACTTCCCCTGCCGGAACCCTAAAGAACATGCGATATGCCTTCGCTTACGGGGCAGACGCAGTCTACGCAGGCCTCCCTCGCTATAGCCTTCGGGTTCGAAATAATGATTTCCTTGAGAAGAACCTCCTCATCGGCATTGATGAGGCCCACTCCCTCAACAAAGCCTTCTATCTCACCTGCAACCTGATGCCTCATGGCACCAAGGTAAAGACCTTCTTGACTGACCTTGACCCGGTTATTGATATGGCCCCAGACGCCCTGATTATGGCTGACCCCGGACTAATTATGTTGGCTCGTGAACGGTGGCCAGATCTCCCGCTGCATCTTTCTGTTCAGGCCAATACAGTCAATTCGATGGCCGTTCGTTTTTGGCAGCAGATTGGTATAAAACGGAT
>JASMLX010000218.1 GCA_030748495.1 Candidatus Poribacteria bacterium
CAGGCCCAGCTGGTTGACTTTTGGCAGGTGCGGCCCGAGTTGTTCGGCAAACCCGCCAAGCACCTCGTAGTCCGGCTCAATGAGCGGCGGTTCATCAATAAGCGGATAATCGCGCGGGTCAGTGGAGAGTGCCTGTGGCTCCCACCCACCGCAGAGAAGCGCGTTAGTCTCCGCACGCAGGTATAGCGTCGCATCGGGGATGCGCACCACGGGCAGATTGGGCTCCAAGCCATCAGCATGGACGGTCACAAAAAACTCATGGCGCACCGGCACAATCGGCAACTCAAGCCCAATGCTCCTGGCCACGTGAAACGCATGCGCCCCCGCAGCGTTCACGACAGTTTTGCAGGCAATGGTGCCCGTGTCGGTTTCCACGCCCCTCACGTCCCCCTCCTTCACGTGGATACTGCGCACTGGTGTGCCGGTCAGAAACTTTGCGCCCCCGCGCCGGGCATGTGCCACGTAGGCCATGGTCAGGTCGCTTGGCTGCAAATAACCATCAGAAGGACACCACAGCACGGCCTTGGCCGCGGCGAAATTCATCAGCGGCCACTTGGCCTGTGCGGCGGCGTTTTCAATGAACTCAGTTTCCAAACCGGCTTCATCAGCCACGGCTTTCATCTGCTCAAATTCCCTGGCGCGCTCATCGTTCAACGCCACACGCAGTGACCCTACCTGCCGCCACCCGGGATTGGCCAGGTCGTCAGCCTGAAGTTCAGAGAAAGTCTCCACCGACCACATTGCCAGCCTAGTGCGCTCCACACTGTTGCGCACCTGACCCACAAGACCCGCCGCCTGGCCGGAAGTAGCCGCCGCCATGGTCGGCTCCTTCTCCAGCAGCAGCACATCCTCCGCTCCCGCCTTCGCCAGCGAATACGCCACGCCGCAACCAACAGCGCCCCCGCCAATGATTATGATGTTTGCAGATTTGGGTTGGTTGCTCATCCGGAAAGCTTTGAAAAATATCAGCGCACAAAGACGTCCACACCGGAGGCCTCATAGGTGAAACATGGAGAACAGGGCTAGTTGGTTCTAGAACGGATTAGTGGATCGCTTGACCAGATTAGTTAGAGTGCCAATGAAATTGCCAACCCAAATAATATCGTCAACAACACGATCGTAAACTCTATTGATTTGGGATTAAACAAATACAGTGGTTAGATCATCAATTAATGATGTTCATTTTCGGGATGTGGTAACTACAGAGGCTATCGCCTGAGGCAATGTGACATTCACGCTGGATTGGCAGGCCAAGTATATTCTGAAAGAATGAGAGCTCAATCTGGCAAAGTTGCCCATACTTCTCAGCAATATTGATTAAAGCACAGTGGTACTCTCTAAACACAAATGCACTTCGGGTCTCTTCAACTTCGACCATATGTCCTTCACGATTGAAAAAGTCGGCCAGCGCTTCAACTTTCTCTCCTAAACTATCGTACTTTTGCCCTTGAAAATAGTTTGCCGCTCGCTGTTCCATTTGTTGCCGGAGAAGGGAGTGTACCTTTTTTTCACCATCGGTGGCCGCCACTGCATCCAGTAGGCTAACGGCAAAACCTGGATAGTTACGAGGAAAGAGCTGATTGATGGCCTTTTCCGTTAAGTGATAGACGTTACGTGGGCGACCCCGGCGACCTCTTTCTTTGGTATAGTCAACATATCCATTATTTTCCAAGACATCGAGATGTTGCCGCACTGTTACCTTGTGCAGACCGAGCTGCTCGCCGATCTCAGTGCTACTCAACCCTTGATTTCTTTTTAGCACCTGTACGATCTTGTTACGTGTCCCTTTCGGAATTGCTGCCACTTCAGATACCTCATTGGTACAAAAAATTATAACAGAAAGGCGGGTCATTTACCAAAAAAATCATCACAGATGAGTGGTAAATTTATATCGAACACTAGAGTTGACGAACCATCTTTCAAGTGTTAAGATGCAGACATTATAAAAATGAGGAGAAAACAATACGATGATGCTCACTGTTGAGCAAGCACGGAATAAAATATTAAAGGCCGTTTCAGCCTTACCTGTCGACCGACGGCATATTTCGAATAGCCAAGGTTGTATTCTGGCTGAGGATGTCTACGCTAATGAAAACATACCACCTTTCCGAAACTCGGCCATGGACGGATTTGCCGTTATTGCCGACGACTTGCAAGGGGCGTCGAAGGATCAGCCCGCTACGCTATCGATAGTAGAAGTTATTCCGGCAGGTCATGCGCCACAACAGACACTTAAATCTGGACAGGCCGCCAAAATTATGACCGGGGCGATGCTACCTGAGGGAGCAGATAGCGTTGTGATGGTAGAAGTTACTCAATCAGACCAGCAACGAGTTCAGATCTACGAAAGCGTGACAAAGGAAAAGAACGTCCGTTTCCCCGGCGAAAGTGTTAAAACCGGCGATCTCGTCATGTCGAAAGGAAAGCAGATCCGCCCCCAAGAAATCGCTATGCTAGCCTCACTAAATACCGGACAGGTTGACGTTTTTCGATCACCGGTAGTCGCTGTTATTTCCACTGGAGACGAACTAACCGAACTGGGACAAGATCTAGATCCAGGCAAAATTCGGGATAGTAATCGCTATGGTATCTGCGCGCAAGTAGAAGAAGCTGGATATCAAGCTTTGGACTTAGGGATTTGCCGGGATAATGAAGCTGAGTTGGAACAAACCCTACGCCGCGGGCTGACAAAAGCCGATGCCTTGGTTACCAGTGGTGGTGTCTCCGTTGGTGAATACGATATTGTCAAATCGGTTTTGTCTCGTTTGGGGGAAATTAACTTCTGGCGAGTTGCAATGAAGCCGGGTAAACCACAGGCCTTTGGGCTAGCCGAAGGGAAACCAATTTTTGGCTTGCCTGGTAATCCGGTCTCTTCTTTAACCGTTTTTGACCTTTTTGTTCGGCCTGCGTTACGGAAAATGGCGGGGCATACCATACTGAACCGCCCGATCTTTTGTGCTGTTCTACAGCAAAATGTGGTTAATAACTCAGATCGAGTCAATTATACACGAGCCATCATTGAGAAACGAGACGGTCAGTACTATGCTCAAGTTACCGGGGCCCAGGGCTCAGGTATCCTTCATTCTTTAGTTTTGGCCAACGGCTTAATTACAATTCCCCCTGAGACAACGGTTAAATCGGGTGAATTAGTTGAGTTGCAATTCTTTGGAAACGCGCTGTAACTTTGACTTTGATTGATTCGCTCCTGGATTTGATTTTTGTCAAAAAGACACAATCTAAATTTTGAAATTTTGTACTCTTTGTGTTACGCTAGCAATCATCAAAATGAGTGTGATACTTTACACCATTCAGAGTGGTGACCCATGCTTACTCTCCATATGGTTTTGCGATCTTTAGTGTACTATGCACACTCTGGCCTCCCGTCACCAGAGGGCTTTTTTGTTGCTAACTCCAATGCTAGTTGAACTCGAAAACCTAACCGTTCACTACGGTCAGAAAGTTGTCCTCGATAGCTTAAACCTTCAACTTGAAGGGGGAGCAATCGGTCTACTAGGTCCAAACGGGGCTGGCAAAAGCACACTTCTCAAAACGCTGCTCGGTTTTTTGAAACCAACAGCAGGTATAGCTCGCTTGTTTGGACAAGACGTAACTCATCAGGGAACAGACGTTCGCCGTCAGATAGGATATATGCCTGAGAATGACAGTTATATTCCGGGTATGAGTGCTGTCAGTTTCATTGGTTATGCTGGGCAACTGTGTGGAATGACAAATAGAGCAGCAAAACAACGTGCGCATGAGGTACTAAACTACGTCGGTATTGGTGAGATCCGGTATCGACCGATTGAAACCTATGCAACTGGACTTCGTCAGCGACTGAAACTGGCGCAAGCCCTGGTACACGATCCAGCACTGCTTCTACTCGATGAACCGACGAGTGGAATGGATCAAAAAGGCCGGGAGTCGATGTTATCATTGGTTGCAGATCTAGCCGCCAATCGAGAGATCCACGTCATTTTTTCCTCCCATATCCTAGATGATATTGAATCAACCTGCACCATCGTGATTGCCCTCAATGATGGGAAAATTGCATTTTCAGGAAACCTCCAAGTTTTTCAATCAACCCAAAAGGTAACTTATGATCTAGGGTTAAAGGGAGATGTGAACCGGTATATAACAGCCCTAAATCAATACGGTTGTAATTGCGAACGAATGTCAGAATTAAGGATCTTAGCTACACCTGATGACCAAACTACAGCGACGTCAGCCAATGAAATGAATGGAGGGGTCTTTTTCCAAGTGGCACTGGAGACGAATACCCAAATTCGGCATTTACGGCTCGTCAAACCGTCGCTGGAAGATGTGTTTTACCAGCGCCTCGCCGATACTAATTCACCTCAGGATTAAGGAGATCATAGATTGGCACAAATTATCGATGGCAATCGAATTGCCAGATCAATCCGCAGCCAAATCAGGAGACAGGCCAAGCAACTCGGTCTAACACCGGGTTTGGCGGTTGTACAAATTGGGAGCGATCCTTCCTCCACCATCTACGTTAACCACAAGGAAAAAGACTGCCACCGCGTCAATTTCTACTCCGAGGTTCACCGGCTTCCAGCGGATATCAATCAAAATGACGTCCTAGACTTGATCGCAGGTCTTAATCAGTCCGATAAAATCGACGGTATTATCACTCAAATGCCAACACCGGAGCATATTGACGGACAAACTGTAATTAATGCTATCAAGCCAGGAAAAGACGTTGATGCGTTGGGCACTATTAGTCAAGGGAATCTACTGATCGGTCGTCATCAAATCGCCCCCTGCACACCGACAGGTATTATCCGCCTGATCGATGAGATCGGAGTTAAGGTAGAGGGAAAACGGGCGGTCTGTCTTGGACGCAGTACGCTAGTTGGTAAACCCATTGGGCTGTTGTTAATGGAACGTCAAGCCACCATAACCTATTGTCACTCACGGACAGTCGATCTGACCGCCGAAACCAGCCAAGCGGATATTTTAGTAGTGGCTGCGGGAAGACCACAGATGATAACGGCCGAGATGATTAAGCCAGGAGCCGTAGTAATCGATGTTGGGATTAACCGGGTTGGAACCGAACTGGTGGGTGATGTCGATTTTGAAGCTGTGAGTGCAGTTGCAGGCGCAATCACCCCTGTTCCTGGCGGCGTTGGTCCCATGACCCGGGCCATTTTATTGGAAAACACCCTCAAACTAGCCGTAGAAAACCGGTCCCCAGCATCGTAATGCTGGAACAAATTTACAATATCCCCTGGCAGATGTGGACCCTAAGCGCATTGTCACTTTCCATCGGTTGGGGAATTCGGGGTAATTTTGGTCACGAAGTTGGTGCGGCTCTACCTGGTGCGTTGGTAGCTATAGCCATCTGTCTGACTTCCGGCCGTTTGGACTGGCTTCCACGAGTCCACTTTTTCGCTATGTTTAGCGCAATTGGTTGGTCTTTTGGCGGAAGCATGTCCTACATGCAGGTCGTCTCTTACACCCATTCCGGCCACTCCCCTACCATCTTCTACGGTTACGCCAATCTATTTGCTATCGGTTTTTTGTGGGCAGCTCCAGGTGGTCTTGCCATCGCTTTACCAATAATCTTAGACAACTATAGATTGGGCTTGTTTTTTCTACCATTTCTGTCGGTTTTTATCGGTTGGGCATTGCAGCTATTTCTGATCGATCTGATTACACGATATAACTACGATTATCAATCGTCTCAACGGCACGAGAGCCCCCTTTACTGGTACGACACCGATTGGCTGGATGTTACTGTTGCTATGGGAGCGACCTTGATCGTGGTGGCTATACGCGGTGGATTTGATTTTGCCACTTCGTTGATTCTACACCTAGGTATTGGTTGGTGGCTCGCTTTTCTGGTTCTGGTTAACCTGTTGAAATTACGCATGACACCACCCAGAGGTGACAACTGGTCTGGTTGTGTTGGAATTGTTCTAGGTGCAATTGTCTTTTGCCTCCGCCACGACTTGCATCAACTTTTGCTGTCAATGCTGGTGACTGGTTTCCTCGGTGGCTTGGCCTTCTCACTTGGACAAATGATAAAACTCTTTTGGATCAGAACCGGTTGGCAAACTAACTGGCACAGTGTCATGGAGCAGACCCAAGGTTTTCTATTCGGCTTGGCTTTGGTCGCTGGTGTCGGCATGCTTCGGTTGACCCAACCAGCAGTTTCTACCGCCTTAGACCTGCCCCAATGGACGCACATTTTCGCTGTCATTTTTGTGTTGGTCGTTTTAACCTACCTCAATCATCGTAAAGCTGTCTCTACCTGGATTCAGCAGATACCTTCACTACCCGAAAGATTTTATGGCCTGCCAACCGTAGGTTTGTTTTTGCCTTCCAGAGGCCTCATCGGTTGGTTTGAATTAATTTATCTCTCAATCGGTGGTGCCATTCTATATCTGCTAATCATCCATTTCGAGCACCCGATTCCGTTATTCCCCGAGAGTTGGCTTGGTCGAGGTCAGTTGTTATACCTGGTTTTCACCTGGTGGATTATCGTCTTCAATTTTGAGCGCGCACTGACCGGATTTTCACCCGGCCGATTGGTAACAGAAGGCGTTATCACCTTTAATGGCGTTTTAGTGACCATACTAGCCTTATCGGTTCCGGTTGGCTTCTCAGTTACTCCCATCGTAGCTTTTGGTGAGCAACAGTGGTTCAACGGAGGGCTTCTGGCGGGGTTTGCTGTGTTGACCGGTTCTTCTCTCCTTTTCTGGCTGATAACACAAATGCTGTATGATCGCCAACCCGTAGGGCATTCAGGTTTACATATACGCTTTGGCCCTAATCGCACAGCCACTACAGACAGGCCTAAGTCAGGACAAGCTCACCCTTAGCGGGGTAAATGCTGTAATACCAATTCTCTTGAATGGTAACTCCCCAGGTACTCAAACTGCCTGATCTAGGGCCTCATAAGCCGGCATGACTATGCTCGGCAAGATGCCAGCA
>JASMLX010000219.1 GCA_030748495.1 Candidatus Poribacteria bacterium
ATCATTCGACCTGCCGTTGGGGCTTATCTTCAACAACCTCGCTATATTCTTGGTGATCCAACTGCGTAAGTCCTACTTGTATTTAAATCAAACTATATTACTCTCTCTAGGGTCTGAACAAGTTTTACATCGAAAAACTGATCGTAGAAGTCTCCTCTCAAAGAGTTCTAACCTAAAGGCGATGGAATGGAAAAATTAGATACATATTTGAGCCTTTGCACGCAGTATTATGACCTTGATAAACCTGACGCACCAGACGATGCCTTCGCATTTTATCTGCAATATGCCGACAGAATTAGAGGAAAGGTTTTGGAACCGATGTGTGGTTCTGGCAGATTTCTGATTCCAATAATGGAACTCGGATACGATATAGAGGGTTTCGATGCTAGCCAATTTATGCTAGAGGCGCTATACAAGAAGTGTAAAAATAAGAAAATTAAGCCCAAAGTTTGGCAAGGATTTGTTCAAGACTTAGATAAAAATAGTATTTATAATCTAGCGTTTATTCCTTCAGGTTCTTTGAATCTCATCACCAATTTAAATCAGCTAAAGCGTAGCTTTAAAAATATCCACCATAGTCTAGTATCTGGAGGAACATTTGTCATTGAATTAATTACACTGGCTGAGGCAGAGCGACAGGAAACAAATCGGTGGTGGAGCTCGATGCAGACCATTCCAGACGGCAGAAAAATAGTTATTAGTAGCATGAATTTACCTCTTGTTAATAACATTGGCCAGTCAGTTTGTCGTTATGAACTTGTTGAAAATAATCAGATTGTGAAAACAGAGGTAGAGACATATGAATTACAGTTTTACAAAGTGGATGAAATAGAATCTCTTTTGACCGAGGCTGGATTTTCAAATATAAGAACAATTAAGGCCTTTGAGCATGGTAAGATGCCAGATGCTAGTGATGACGTCATTGTATACGAGTGCAGTAAACTAACAGAAAATTTATAGATGTGATGATAGAATCTGATATCGATAAAAGGGATAGGAATGGTTGATCGAGCTTAGGATTCAAATCGAGCTAAAGTTGATCAATAACAGTAAGTGTGATGGCCACGATTAAGTTGAGGCTCGCCGCCAAAATCTATTGTATAAGAATCTATTGAGTAGGCATGTTAATGCCTACCTCTCGGCGCTTAATTATCTGAAATTAGAGAAGCGAGGGCACCAAAAAAAGAGAGTGGTCGAACCACTATTTCTACTGCTGCCTAAAAGCGTTCTAACTGTTATTAGAGTTAAGGCGAGACTATTTGGCACAGGTTCGACAGTACCAGCAACGATTTTTGGAAACGGTTTAGGCTCAGATTAAGCCAGCCAAGTTGTGTTGCTCTAGTAGTGATCCGGTGACCAGAAGATGACCGTTCGAGACGGGAATAACACCGACATCAGATCAGAAACTCGATCTGTGTTTTCTAAGTTGTGGATCGTTAACGCCGGTAGCAGTTGCTCCCAACTCGACTCACCAAATAGTAGCGACCAGAACACCATCTCAGGTATTTTGAGCCCTAGTGGGTCACCAGGCACTGATGAAGGTAAGCTTTGATTAAAGACCTTCAATCGTCCATCTGGAGGAAGATGCAGAATAGCCTGCTGATTGTTCTGTTCCAGTCTCAGAGATAAAGGGGGAAAGCTCCGTTGTGCCCGATCCAGACGCAATTGCCACTCAGGTAATAAGCGCCGAAGTAAAGATGGCAGATTAACTGCAAATAGCATCATATCGCTGTTGCCAGTTAGTAATAAATCGCCTTTGGACTGTTTCTGCATCAAACCAACAATTGGGTGTTGATGGGAAATATCACCTGTGATTCGCTGGACGCTTTTTTGCAGACAATCAGTTAGCAGACGATTAACCAGCGCCACCAATGCCATTGGTTGTTGATGGTCATATCCAACCTCCAGAATCTTCGCTTCTGTTCCGTCAATTTCATAATTTAGATAACCGCCTAGTTGGCCATCTAGTCGAGCTACCACGGTGGGCAAGATTCCCCGAATGCGGGAAGGTTTCATCTCCCAATAAGAACGGGTCCTAACAGTAGCACCGCTGTGCTGACCACCGTCTCGATCGTGTAAATCTACCACCTGGTTGAGATCTGCAGCTTCTGAGAATGGCGCAACTTGCCAGTCGGTAGATGTTGGATGGCAGGTGTCAGTGACCTCTAACTTGAACCCTGACAAGGGCAACGGATGCCAACCCAACCGTTGATAAAAACAACAAGGGATAATGGTGAACAAGATGCCTAAGTCATAGCCAAGTGTTGACAGATGTCGGACGGTATCTCTCATCAAGGCCGAACCGTAGCCTGACCCACGATGTTCCGGGTCTGTGCAAACACCACCGATACCGGCCATCGGCACCGTTGTGGCGCCAATCTGAATTCGCCGGTCCCAAATTCGCAGCGTTGCAACAATCTGCCCTTCAACCGAAACTACACGCGTCAGTTGGTAGTGGTAGCTACTATCCCCTTCGATATATTGCCGGTAGCGATCGCGCCCATCTGACTGAAAAGCGAGGCACTGTAAGTCAATGACCCGTTCTATTTCGTCTGGACGCACACTCCGTATTTTCATGCCGGTCTCTTTTTCCTTCTACCTTAAATTTCCTACTCTTCGCTTATCATACTATTTCGCTATGAATCGCGAGCTTTATAGATTACGTCTCTGTAAATCGCTGTCAGCCACCTCAAAAGGCAAAGCCGACCATCGTCGGTGATTTAGATCCAAGAGCAATCCCCAGGCTACCCAGAGGTGAGACAATAGGACAAACTAGGCACATGGTCATCTGCCTTTGGTCTCGCAAGAAGATGGAGACAAACCAATGACAAAAGGATCTGGTGACCCATCGGCCAAGACATCTCTGCACTGAACTTGGATTCCGTGGCCAGGTCATACTCCTGGTCGCATGGCCTTCTAGCCCGTGGCTGAGTACATCCGATTATAGCACATTAACATTAGAGGCCTCCCCTTATCCTCAGCAAGAGATAGCTGAACCGTGACTAAAAAGAAGCAAACTAGTAACGACCAATCGGGTCATAGTGACAGCGGGCACCGTGGTGGTTATCTATGCTCGAAGGTGACAAGTAGGGCCTCTATTCAAAAGTTCAAGATCAACCTGGGTTTGGGGCAGCATCAAGTGGCTAAGGAGCCGTCTCGGATTGAGCTGCCTTTCGGGATAGCCATCGTGGCATATCTGTTTTTCTTGCCTGCCGGACGACGATAGCTTATCAAGGTACTGGCCAAAGCTATATGAGACAAGGCATGAAGCCACCCAACCTACCGGTTCTAAGTAACAGACACGTTAACTACGACTACCAATGTCCGAAAAAGGTGTCAACCCGCAAATTGCTGCCTCGATTACGTACAATAGAACTAATTTTAATCGATATCGATGTCAGGTTTAATTTCACTTACGCTCCTCAAGTTTAGTTGCGAGCCAGTATCTCCGAAAAATTAGCTAATTATCTTTCTATCTTGCATGTTACTTTGGTTGCTCGATTTGATTATTTCTGCTACAATCAAATCGTATTCATCTCCGATGCGAGGAGGTTCAGATGGACAAGATAAGAATAGGACTAGTCGGTTGCGGTGGAATGGGGACACGCCACCTCTACGGCTTGCAAGAGTTGGCACAGACCCCCTTTAACAATGTTGAGCTATGCGCAGTCTGCGATATTCGTCGTGAGAATGCCGAATTAGCAGCCATGGAGGCTGAGAGGTTACTGGGAACGTATCCCGAAGTTTTTACCGATCTGGAGGAAATGGTACAACGGGTACCAGATCTAACGGCCGTGGATGTGGTTACCGATCCTTCGGTACACCATCAAGTAGTCTGCCAAGCACTGGATTTAGGGTTGCATGTAATGGTAGAGAAACCAATGGCCATTACTGTACGAGCCTGCCACAAAATGATTGAAGCCGCCGAACGGAACAACCGCAAGCTGTCAGTGGCCGAAAACTATCGACGTGACGCTTCGGCCCGTTTGGTTCGCCATCTCCTGGATACTGGAACGATTGGCGTTCCCTATATGGCCTTGTTCCATTCGCTAAGTGGGAATAACAGTATCTTTATTACCCCCTGGAGGCATCTCAAAGATAAAGGGGGACCTATCATCGACTTGGGGGTTCACTTTACCGACTTAATTCGGTACCAATTAGGTGATATTGGGGAGGTTTATGGTGATGTTCGATTGATCGAGAGCGTAAGGAAAAAACAGGAGAGCATTGGTGACGCCTACACCTTCTATCAGAAACGATTCAAGACAATGCCGTCGGAAGTACCGGCTACTGCTGAAGATAATTCGATAGCCGTGTTTAAAATGGAGAACGGCGCTACTGTCAACTGGATTGTCGGTCTGGGTGGACACGGCAGTCACGGCAGTCAGATGATTTTGGGTACCAAAGGCGTATTGAAAAGTTTCGGTACTCGTGGCGGCCGTGCCGTTATGCAGTTAGCAGAACAAGCGGAGATGAGTCATCAGGAGATTCTAGCCACAGTAGACGAATTCGCACTGGAGCCGCTGGCAGAACATTTCTTCCCAGACCGAATTGCAACGGATAACGTCGATTGGAAGATCATAGCACTTGAGTATTACGAACTGGCTGAAGCTATCTTGAATGATCGACAGATAGAGGTGGATGGTATCGAAGGAATGAAAGACGTGGCTGCAGTCTATGCCATATTTGAGTCGTCTAAAGTTGGTCGAGCTGTTAAGATGCAGGAGATAGAAAGTTGCCAGGTTTACGGTTATCAAAAGGAGATCGACGAAAAGTTGGGAATCGACTAAGGGGCATTCTGAAGGCGATCTTCAATCTGGTGTATCCCGGTGGAACGACGTAAGCACGCATGAGTCCATATTCCTTCTGCTCACCGGAGCGGATCAACTCCTCCTATATCTCAAGCGATATCAACAAACCGCGTTGTGAGACTCAATCGCTTCCTGGAAGTACCCTGTCGATCTCTTCGATAGAGAGAATGCTTTCCAGCCTCACCAGATTCTTTTCAATGATGGTATCAAGGCGTTTATTCGTCAAAATTCCAGTGCCCCCTAAGGTCAGCGAGATTTTTTTTCAAACCCGCAGGCAGAATTAGCTTTCTCGGGATGACTCCCGTAGAGTCGGAGCAGAAAAAATTTATCTGGTTGTTCTCTGTGCTGGGTCAGTTGTGAAAGTGCCTCGCTAGGCCGGATTCGGAATTGGCCTCTTTTTAGTGGAAGGACTTGTGGTTATTGGTCATTTTTGGTTCTGCTAGACCTTTCCGTCTTGTGGCGATATAGCTTCAGATTTTCCGTGGAATGGATTAGATCGTAATCTGTTTGGAGATTATACTTTGTTGGCCGAGTTTCACCCAATCTCCATGTCACAATATAGTCAATTATTCCTGGACGTTCGTCTCTCCAGTTCACAGGGAAGTAATTATATTTAGCTTCATAGTTCACTAAATCCACGCCACCATTACCCAAACAATAATAACTGGTAATCTGGGTGAAAGGTTCTACAAATTCATCGTGGGTGAACGGCGGTACCTCTTTAACACCGGGAGAACGGTTGTCAAAAAGCCCCAAAACAGCTTTGTTTTTCTCGATCAGCTTAGTTGCCGAGGTATATTCTTTCATAATTTTGTCCAATGGATAATAGTAGCGGCAACTTAAGGCCAGATGGGCAAGGGCAAAAGTAACCATAACAATAACAAGCCCGCGCTTGATATATCTATGGAAATCCTGCTGGAGGAAGGGCAACAGCAGCGGAAAAATAAACAGGTTTATCCGGTCATTGATCCAACCGCCAGACATCATACCGGATGGCATAATGAAGTAAATGCCGGTGAATATGGCAAAAATTATTAGAAACTGGTTCTCCTTACCTGCAATTCTCCGTTGACGGATTCTGCTGTATAGAGTGGCTATGAATAAAGCCCCTAGCATGATCAACATTAGACGTGTGATGATCAGGTGATAATCAGTGAAGTACATCAGCGATTTGGTACTCAGAAGATAACTCCATAGATGGCTGCTGCTGAGACGTCCCCATATCTGGCTTAAGCCAAAATGAGAATCTGACTGTCCCATGCTGTTTGAGAGCAGATAATTGGCCATGAGAAAAACAAGCGGCAACATGTAGAGGAGAAGGGCGATAACACGCCTAGGCTTGTGGTAGGAAGATGTTATGGACAGCAGAATTAAAGAGAGTATGAGAAGACCATAAGAGAGAATATGGCAAAAGTAAGTCAAGAGGCATAACAGGTTAAGGATGGCTATATTATGCAAACCCATCTCCTCTTTATGCTTCACAAAATAGCCTAATGCGAAAAAAAATACTGGTACAGAAATAGAAAAACTATAAAATCCCATGTGTAGCAGGTAATGGTAACTAAACAGAAATCCTAAGAAACCGTATAAATTCCTCCCCTTGTGTGCAGCATCAAGAAAATAGAAAAGCGACAACGGAAACAAAACAATAATCAGGCTTAAAAGGATTTTTTCCGCTACTAAAGGTGGCACAATATACATCAATAACATCATGAAAGCATGCGAGAACCAATTGGGAAAAAGCGTGAGATTCAACTGGTAATACTGTCTCATGAGAGACCCTTCTTTAGCATCGTGAAAAACTTTCAAGACGTAAGCATTATAGATATGGGCTGGCCCATCCTGCGAAGGGAAATAGGTGAAGATCCAAAGGGGCAAAACATGTAGAACGAGCAGAATAAAAATTAGAATTCTTTTGTGTCGGCGGGCGGGCTCTATCTCCTTCCAGCGTGTAGAAAGAGAGTGCAGGCTTATGTCGACGGATTTCAACATGTGTTCTGATCCTGACAGAGTATAAACACTATAGTAGAGACCTTTGATTAATTTCATGATTCATTTGTTCTCATACTTTTAAATTTTGAAGTTTATCTAAAGTTCTAAATTTCTCTTGAAGCCAAGACTGATTTCTTAAATTTCACC
>JASMLX010000021.1 GCA_030748495.1 Candidatus Poribacteria bacterium
TAAAGATCAGGGGTTAGTCTCTTATCGCGGTCGAGTTGGTGGATGGACGACCCTCTGCCAAACCGATGGTGGTCTGATTAAAAAAGACACCTGGGCTAATATCACCCTGACCTCCGACACTAAGAAATTCAAGATCTATATCGATGGGGACTTAAAAAAGGAGACCGACTACAAGAAGACAGATGGTAAAAACGCCGAATATCGCATCGGAGGATCCGGCGGTGAAACTTACGCCGGGTTGGTAGACGAGGTCGCCTTTTATGCTCGAGCGTTAAGTGATGCCGAAATTAAATCCATTGCCAAAGTCGGGATGGAAGTATTTCTGGCGGTTGATGCTAACGGTAAACTGACCCGGAACTGGGCGAAAATTAAGACCGAATACTAAGGGGATAGCATTTCACTCTTCGCATCTATCCTGACTTCAGGCCTTCTTCGTTGGTTTTAACCTGGCTGAAGCGCATCTTACGCTTTTCGGGCAAGACCTAGCTTTCGACTTGAGATTAGCTATGCTGTACCGTCAACTCCTATCAGTTTTGAGTTTACATCTATTTATCTACCCGATTGGAATTAGCCATAGCCAACAGGTTATTTTTGCTGATGTCACGCAAGTGGCGGGGATTTTCTTCAAGCACGAAGTTGGCAAAACCGACCATAAACATATTGTTGAAACTATGGGCTCAGGTCTGGCCCTATTCGACTATGACAATGATGATGACCTTGATCTCTACCTGGTCAACGCAGGTGATACGCCAACGGGCCAAAATACAGTTGGTAATGTCCTCTACAGGAACGACGGTGACGGTACTTTTACCGATGTTAGCCGGCTGGCAGGTGTTAGCGATCTCGGATATGGCATGGCAGCCACGGCGGCCGATTATGATAATGACGGCGATGCTGACCTGTATGTGGCCAATTTCGGCGTAGATGCGTTCTACTGCAACAACGGTGACGGCACCTTTTCCAATGTTACGCAACAGGCCGGTCTCGGCAACCCGGAATGGGGCGTCGCCAGTACCTTTTTGGACTATGACCTCGATGGCAACCTAGACCTGTTTGTCGTTAATTACTTGGCTTACCACACCGGCATGCCTGTAACGCGTTTCAGAGGCCAAATCGGTTACGGTCATCCACGCGCCTATACCGGTACCGCGGACCGGCTTTACCAAAACAATGGTGATGGCACTTTTTCCGACGTCTCTCTGGCAGCTGGTATCACCAATGCCGAAGAGGGACGAGGTATGGGGGTGGTAGCCTTTGACTACGATAATGACCACTGGCCAGACCTATATGTGACGAACGACACCAACCGCAATTTTCTCTATCGAAATAATCACGATGGTACCTTCACTGATGAAAGCCTGCTAGCAGGAACCGGCTATGACGAAAATGGGACGGCGGAAGGATCAATGGGGGTTGACTTCGGTGACTATGACTGTGACGGTTGGCTAGATCTGATCGTAGCTAACTCAGAGACAGCGACACTGTATAGAAACGAGCATCACGGGTTCTTCGTTGAAACCACCGTTGACGCTGGCTTGAGCGAACCCACATTTCGTTTCGTCGGCTTTAGCCCGATTTTCCTGGACTACGATAACGATACATATCTAGACCTCTTTTCTGCTAATGGCCACCCGCAAGATATGATCGAACTGCTGATGGATAGTGAAACTTACGCACAGGTTGACCAACTGTTTCGTAACCGGGGTGACAGTACATTTGAGGAGGTTTCAGCGATTGCCGGCGACTACTTTCGGTCTCCATATGTCGGTAGGGCTTGTGCCGGTGGTGACTACGATAAAGATGGTGACCTAGATCTCTTCATCTCCAACTCAAATCAACCCGCAGTTTTACTCCGTAATGAAGTAGGGAACCAGAAAAACTGGTTACAGATCCGTTTGCAAGGCAGTTACAGTAACCGAGATGGAATTGGTTCTCGGGTACTCATAGAAAGCCAGAGTGGCCGTCAAACAGCAGAGGTGAAAAGCGGATCGTCCTACGCCTCTTCTAGCGACCTTCGCCTGCATTTTGGACTTGGCACTGACACCGTGGTAGATAGGATCCAAATTCACTGGAGCCGAGGTGCTGTACAGGAACGCTTTCGGGTTCAGGCGAATCAGATGGTAGTCATTCTAGAGCCCTCCTCATCCTCTTCAAAAAAATGATAAAAAGGGAATTTTCAACTTACTCTTGGGTAAGAGGCCGCTGCTAGGAGAGATCCGCAATTTGGGCTGCAAGTCCAGTCTCTGCAAATGGTACACCGAGTGCATTTTGTTGAAATCTTATATCGTTCGGTGACACTAAACCGCCTGAAACTAACAAGCGCATGGCTTCCTCAGCCCGGATATCAAGTTCATAGACCGAACCGGCGCAACAAAATAGCAGCACACCTGTGGTCGGATTGGGACTAGTTGGAACAAAGATCGTTAGGAGCGGATCGGGGTTGTCTGCTTCCTGAACCTCTCCTGTCACGAATCCAATTACTCTAAAAGGCGAACCCGGTGGTTTAATTGACACTACGCGCTTAAAACGGCCCGAATCGTGTGGGTTGAGTAGAATTCCGACAAATTCTTTGACCGGTGCATACACCTCACGCACTAACGGAATTTGGCCTAAGATCTGCTCTGTGGTAGCGACTAAACGTCGCCCAATGAAATTGGAAACAGTCAAACCTGTGAGGTAAATGATCAGGAATGTCGCTAACAATCCCAAGATTGTCTGAACGGTGGGGCCAAATAGAAGGGGATACTGACCAGAGGGAAAAAACGGCTCCAGCAGATTAGGAAGCCACCCGCCAATTTTATCAAAAAGAAAACTGGCAATAAAAAAGGTAACACCGAGTGGGACAAGCGTAAGGATTCCTGCAATTAGTGAGCTTTTAAGATGGTCTTTGAATTTCTCCTTCATCATTCCAAAAAGCTCACTAATTGCAGGCCATCAGTTTTTTCTTATTAGTTAATTTCATACGATAATAACTTCGTATGATAGCACAGCTTCTTAAGCTTCGTCAATAACATTGACATTGATACAGTCCATGTGGCAGAATTAGCGGGTTTCTTGTCTGCATTCTTTCCCATTACCTTATGAGGATCTATACTAAAACTGGTGACACCGGTCAAACTTCGCTCTATGGTGGTCAGCGTGTAGATAAAGATGCGACACAAATTCAAGTTGTTGGTGAAATCGATGAGCTAAACGCCTACTTAGGTTTAGCCAGATCTACTAACGACAACTTCCAAATTAATGAGGTGTTGCAACGAGTCCAGCACGAACTTTTCAGTCTTGGTGCGGAACTAGGCACACCATCCAACCACCACCACAAACTCACTTTCCAAATGGCTCAACAACAAGTTTCTCAATTGGAGATCGATATCGACACCTTGGAAAATGAACTGCCACCAATTCGGCAGTTCATTTTACCCGGAGGCGCGCTCTCCTCTTCAGTGCTTCATTTGGCACGCACGGTCTGTCGCCGTTGCGAACGTCGGGTGGTAGCCTTGAGCAAAGATCAACCGGTTGCCCCAGAAATCTTTCAGTATCTGAACCGGCTTTCAGATCTGCTGTTTGTCGTGGCCCGTTTGACTAACGCAAAAATCGGTGTGGCAGATGTCTTTTGGACTCAACCGCCTCCTCAACAACGATGAGACTGGAGAATAAAGTCGCTATTATTACAGGTGCGGCTAGTGGTATAGGCAAAGCGACTGCGCTTCGGTTTGCTGAAGAGGGGGCTAAAGTTGTAATTGATGATATCAACGTTGAAGCCGGCGCTCAACTGGCAACTGAAATTATAGACAATGATGGGACCGCAATTTTTGTCCCGGCCGACGTCTCAGCACCTGGGCACGTCGAGCAACTAATGACAGAAACTCAACTGCACTTTGGTACGATTGATATTCTGGTCAATAATGCACTCTGCAATACAGCACATGTTCTGGAAAATAATTGGGATCCAATTATTGATGTGGCCTTGCGTGGAACTGATCACTGCACTAAAGCCGCCATTACAGCTATGCAGCAAAACGGTGGTGGAAGTATCATTAATATTGCCTCGGTCAATGCTTTGATTGGGTTACAAAGCATCCACGCATATTCTGCTGTTAAAGGAGCAGTGGTTGCTTATACCAAGTCAATGGCCGTCAGCCATGGTCGAGACAATATTCGCATTAATTGTATTTGTCCCGGTACCATTCAAACCGAAGTTTGGATGCCGATGGTCGAGAGAAACCCTAATATCTTTGATGATCTGCTTCCCTGGTATCCGCTGGGCCGGATCGGTCAACCAATCGACATTGCCAACGCAGCTTTGTTCCTAGCTTCCGATGAAGCCGCTTTTGCTACCGGTTCTGTTCTTGTCATTGATGGAGGGTTGACTGCAGGTCTACCCCAATTTCCAATTTGACGCCAATTTCTAATTTGTGAGAAGTACGACTTCGCCCCACCTCACAGCCCATAACACCACTTTCGTTCTGCTAATCGCTCTCTCTTTTATAAGCGGATCTATCTCGGCCGGTCAAATTGTAAGGCCAGATGCCAATGGTGTGACCATCGAGTTTGATCTAACCAATCTGACGATTAGCGAGGTAGAAGTAGAGGGGCAGATTGGTCAGGGACAGGTCAAGTACCATCGAATTCATTACGGCAATCGGGAAAAGGCGAATAGATCAACCGCAGAATCCACCGGTCGATTAAGTGAGGTAGGAAACCCACAACTCCCGGTTTCAAGATTCATCATCGGTGTGCCACCGCAATCCAAGCCATGGGTTGAAGCAATTCAAACCATCACAAGCCGTCGCTACGGTATTCGTGTCCTACCGACACCTCATCAAACGATCACTTCCGGGAACAGTGTTCAACTTCGTCAACAAGCTCAACTGACTGAACTAAGTCGGACACCACTTGGCGGTAATAGTAGCACTTCCACTTTCGGAAGCGAGGAGATCCAGACCCACTATCTGGAAAGTGGATCTGCCTACCAAGACGAGGCCAACTATCCTGAGCAAGTGGCAGCAATCACCTACGATGGGTTCATTCGCTCCCAACGTGTCATCTACTTGGAACTGCACCCGGTTCAGTATCACCCTCGTTCACGAACGCTACTGACCAACACACGCCTTGTGGTTAGACTCCATTTTGGTCAAAAAGCATCGGGATCGATGCTGACTCAAGGAGCCTCGATAGACCATCGCATGTCATCTTCGGATCAAGCTCTATCCTTTCCCGAAAAGGTATTGTCCCTTCCGACAATCAGCGAACCTGCAATCTTTGAGAGACTGTTCCAGCATCAGTTAATCAATGCAGATCAAGCTCGTCAGTGGCGGCAAAGAAAACTGCCGGGCCGTCTGGCGCCAATGATGCAACCCAATTCTGATGAACTGCAGATTCGCCGGTACAAGATCTACGTCAGCCAAACGGGGATCTACCGCTTAACTGAATCCGAGCTACGAAACCGGTGGCAGATAGACCTACGTCGTATTAATCCACGTTATTTGCAGTTACATCATACAGGTGTTGAGAGACAACACCTATCGGCCCAATCAGAGCAGATTCCAATCTACGTACAGGGGGAAAAAGACGGGCGTTTTGATGCTGAAGATTACATTGAGTTCCTGGGTCAAAGCCCCTTCTCAAATAATGCTAAAAACCGCTATACTCGTTGGAATATTTACTGGTTGAGTGTCGGTGATACACCCGGTCTTCGGGTGGCTGAAATAGACGCGAGTCCAACGAACCCGGGGGCCACCTATATTCCCTCTTTCCGTTCCAAGCTCTACTTTGAAGAGGATCATTTACACAGTAATCTACAGTACGTTACCCCTAATATGGCGGTGCCAAGCTCTTCCGATAGTCAAACGAGGACTGGTCAAAACAGGCGAAAATCGGGCTTTCTTATTGATCAGTCTTATAGATCCGTAGCCGACTCGAGCCGGAAAAACCGGTGGTTTGACGCAGTCGAAACCTGGTTTTGGACCGGGGTAAAGAACTCTGGTGATTTTAACCAAATTGACCTGGAGGTTCCCCTGTTTGACTTAGCAAAGAGCTTCGATCAACCCCGAATTGAGATCGAGTTACAGGGGGGAACACCAACCGAACACGAAGCACTGGTTTCTATTAACGATATTCGGATTGACTTTGCCAAGTGGGACAATCAGAATAAGTTTGTTGTGGATCGCACTTTGCGTTTATGGAATAACCTAAAAGATGCGAGCAAAGGTGAAATCAACACTATTACCCTCGCACGTGTCGACAGTACCACTGAAGAGAATACCACCCGCTACCCGTACCATATCTATATTAACTCTTTCTCTATTGAGTTTACTCGACTGCTTAAGGCGGTCAATGACGTTCTCGATTTCGCTACCCCCGCATCGGATAAAACCCACGAAGTCCGTCGCCGACGAAACGTTGAATATCGCCTACAAACCTTTCTCTCTCCGGAGGTTGAGATTTTTGAGTATGATGGGCAACGCCTGCTGGCTAAACTTAACAATGCCGCCGTCCAAGCTGCTCGACTAGGTGTCAACGACCAGAATCGACTACGGAAAATTGAGCTGATTACACGAGCCGGCCTGATCGGTCAGCGGGTGCCAGAAGTAGCTTACGATGTCGCTTTTCAAGTTTCCGATGCCCACGATGGCAAATATATAGCGGCTTCCAATCGAGGGGTGAAAAAACCCGATCGAATCGAGATTATAGAACCCAACGATCTACTCGAAACGACGAATGGTGCCGATTACATTATCATCGCCCATCCCGTTTATACGGCGGCGGCTCAACGCTTGGCTGATTGGCGCTCAACCGATAGAGGCGGGGGATTTCGAGTTAAAGTTGCGGATTTGACCCAGATCTACGATACTTTTGGTCACGGTCTGGTCAGTCCGAAAGCAATCAAAGCTTTTCTGAAATATGCTTACCAAAACTGGCAACCGCCCGGTGTGTCCTATGTGGTTTTATTGGGGGATGGTACCTGGGACTTTCGGGGGGTAGACCCAGAAAATTACCTGGATCCACCTGAAACAGTCGGATATATTCCGACCCACTATATTTGGACCAGCTCTTTTGGTCAGACATCAAGCGACCACTGGTATACTACTGTCAGCGGGATTGATGAACTACCGGATTTTTACTTGGGCCGGTTGTCCGTTGAGTCCACGAACCAAGCTCAGGATATTGTGGACAAGATCATCGGTTACGAGTCAAATCGTCCGAATGGAAAATGGCGGAAGAAAATTATTTCAGTTGCCGACGATGAAGTCAGTAATTCCGGTGACTTTATTTTCAGGAAAAGCCTTAACGAAATCGCTGAAGGGCATACACTTCTCGGTTATGAAACCATCAAAATCTTTCTCGAAGATGTCATCAGAGAGGTTAAGGCGAACCCAAAGCTCTACGGTGACGAATTACCTCGGCGTATAGCCAAAGATCGGGTTATTGAGGCTCTTAGCCAAGGAAGCGTAATTGCACAATATGCAGGTCATGGTGGGCGTGTCGTTTGGGCACACGAAGCTATTTTTGACAACACTTCGATCGACCAACTAGCGGAAACCCGACATCAACCTTTTATGCTTGTTCTGAGTTGCTACAACGGATACTTCGATAAGCCAGGTGAACCTAGCATGGCCGAAAAACTACTGAGGCACAAAAATGGTGGGATCATTGCCATGTTGAGTGCAACTAGGCTCACCTATGGTAGTGGTAATGATGCACTCAATCGGATTATTTTTAATGCTCTATTTAAGCGAAATATTCGTAACTTTGGTGCCTTAAGCTACGATTCCAAAGTCGAATTATTGGCGACTGAAGGAACAGGTCAAATCGATGTTATGCTGGCGTATACACTGTTTGGTGACCCCGCCATGCAGTTAGCCTTGTCTGACTATGAAGTCCAACCACAACTTGAAAACAGAACCACGGTACCTGGAAAAGACTTGATGATCAAGGCCGGTCAGATTTACAATGTCGATTATGACCCTAAGCAAGAGCAGAAGGTATATACACCACAGCTTGACTTTACCGGTCAACTGGAGGCTAGGGCCGTCTTCCCCGGTAGTTATAAAACGGTTCAGACCAAAGAGGGGCCAATTGATGTTTATACTGGCGACGTAGTGGAAACCGCTTCATCACAGGTAATTAACGGTCGCTATAGTCCCATTCGCATCCCCGTACCAGCTAATGCTCGGACAGGTAGCGCACACGTTGAGGTCTATGCTGCATCCCGCCATCATATTGCGGTTGGTGGGGTTTCTTTTAGTATTCGAGTTCCTAAAATTATTGACATCCAACCTGAATTGGCGTCTGATACCACTTTTCAGATCTTGGCTCAGGTGTCAGATGAATTAATGAGTGACCGCCGAACAGGACTACAGTCAGTCTCACTAGAGTGGCGAAATCCAGCAACTCGAGACTGGAAGACGGTCAAAATGGTGGAAGACGATAGTCGTGGCGTTGGTTGGTATAAAACTCCTTCCCCTCTGCCTTTAGCCTCAAATACCGAGCCGATTCGATTTCAGATCACTGCAACCGATGTTGATGGGCAGCAGACTAGTTCAGAGATCCAAAATTACCGCCCTTTTGTCTTACCCGATCTAACACCTATTAATGTTGGCTTCAATACCGACGCATTAATCTACTACGCTTATTCTAACACCAATGGTTGGGAAGTGAAGGCCGATATCGAACAGACCGAAGATTTCCGGATCCAACGGGATATTGCCGTTCTATTTTTCTCTGGCAACCCGGACCTAGACCAGGATGGTTTGATTGATGATGATGCCAAACAGCTTGGCCAAACCGTAATTTCTCCCGAAGCCTGGAAGAAGCGGGAACAGTATATTTCGAGTCAAGATTCCTCAGGGGCCACTTTACCGCTGTCAATTGAAAGAGATCCGCTTAATCTAAATCAATTGGCAACCGCTACTATTCCCTACCAACTACCGGTTGGTGACCACTTTATTTTTGTTTGGGTCAATCCTGATTCAGTGCAAGGATCAGTGAAGCAAGAAGAGATTAACTACCGTAATAATGTCGCCTCTAACCAAATGCAAATCCGGGAAACGTTGGTTGGTGTTAAAGACCTGTATTTTTCCCCTGGCGGTTATGCTGTTAGCCTGCGTTTACCACAGGTGAGTCTGGGAAAACCGTCTGTCTTGCGTCTAGACCCAGTGGATGTTCTCCCAACTTTACAACCTAGCCTTTCCCCGGCCACACTGGGCAGTGGTGCCAATGCTTACACACTCTCTCTGGATTACACCCCGGATGTACCGGCTCACGCTTTCACCTTGACCGCACCGGTTACCGTCGATCTCTATTTTGATTGGTCTGCGCTGAAAATGGAGATTCAGAAAGAGTTAGGCCTTAAAAAAGATGAAATCCCAGATCAGAGTCAGTTGGAGACAATCGAAGCCGGAACAAAACAAATAGCCGGTGAAATACAGGCTTACCGGTGGTTAACCGACATTGGGAAATGGCTGCGTGTGACCAGCAATTCTGATTCTACCTCCATACAACTTCAAACTATTGTGACCCGTATCAGACCTAAAAACGATGGTGATGGTTACATTAAAAAAGTGCGACTTGAGCAGGAAAATGCGACAATCGGAAAACAGGTGTTGCTGTTTACCGGTAAATCGACCTATCGTCTCTATTTAAGTCGATCCCAGACTGATGGACAACTCAATCCCTTGGAATTGGTCGAGAAATCTATCCAAGTCTCGTCTGTCAATGACAGTTTAGTTTATCGAGGTGGAGTTGCCATTGAAATCAAACAGGGGGCGCAGCCTTTTCGATTTGGCGACGTTCTCAGTTTTGAGGTTGGTGTTGTTAAATCTGCTGTCGACGAATCCAGCGCTCGCCTCTATGCCTCCGCACTGCAAAATGAAAACATCGGTGACGGTATACTCCAGTTACCAGACTTAAATCGCAAGTTACAGTCTAATCGTGCCAATCCTCAGGAACGTTGGGTTATTCTTTTCCTGACCGATCAAACATTTCAGGTGGAAGGGGAATTTAGCGGTCTGCTAGCAACGAAAGGGCGGGTTGATCAACCCTATGTCGACCCTGCGACCGGACTGAGTTTTCAAATTATTAACGGTCGAGACACCTTTGAAATGGGAGACAGTTTCCTTTTCGAAACCCAACTAGTGGGTCGAGTTCAAGCGGAAACCGATCAGCTAGGAACTTTTGCCTTGATGCGCAGTTCGGATCAGACGATGCCAGATGTTCAACTAACCGTTGGTAAACAAAACTTTATTAGTGGAGATCCCGTCTCAGAAACCCCACTGATTCAAGCTACGATTAGCGACGATAACGGAGTTAACCCAAAATCGGTCAAACTGGGAATTGGTCAAAACAATCGCAATTTTCGATTGCTGACAGATGTCGATGTTAGTACTCAATACGGATCGAGCCAGGTTCTGGTCAACTATCAGTCAGAAGAACTGAATCGAGGTATCTACCAGGTACGGCTCACAGCTACCGATCTGGACGGGAATCCGGCCGAAAAACAGATTCAATTTCAAGTTAATGACGGATTACAATTACTAAATGTTCTTAACTACCCAAATCCGTTTCAATCTGAAACAACTGTCACTTTTGAGTTACCCAGTTCCGCTGACGAGGTCATTGTCAAGATCTATACGATTTCGGGACGGTTGATTTGGCAAGAGGTGATCAACGGTGGTATCGGGTTTATGATGGTTCCTTGGAATGGCCGGGATAGCGATGGTGAAACTGTAGCTAACGGTGTCTATTATTGTAAGGTAAAAGTAATCGCTGACCGAAGGTTGGATGGAGAAGATCGAAGCCAGATTATTAAACTAATGAAACTGAGATAAGTTGATGACCACCCGGGTGCCACGTAGTCATAGGGTTGGGTACCCTCCCTTAATTTGTATCCTAGGGTCAACCGCTAGTGGAAAAACCTCGAACGCTATCCGGTTAGCCCAATCCATCGACGGAGAAATTGTCTCCGTTGATTCGCGTCAGGTCTACCGACAAATGTCGATTGGAACGGCTAAGCCGACGAAAACTGAACAGGCTACAGTTCGGCATCACTTGATCGACTGTACCGACGTCGATCAGCCTTTTTCCGTTGCCGATTTTCAGCGGTTAGCAGACCTTGCTATTCAAGACATCCGGCAACGAGGACATTCTGTTTTGCTTGTCGGTGGTTCTGGCCTCTACTTTCGGGTGCTGGTAGATGGCCTTTTCCGTGGGCCGAGTGCAGACCCGGAGGTCCGTGAGCAGTTGCGGAGAGAGGCCGAAAAACATGGAAACCAGCATCTGCATCGACAGTTAGAAGTTGTCGATGCCAAAACGGCAGCTAAGGTTCATCCCAACGATTTGGTTCGCGTCGTTCGAGCCTTGGAAGTCTATCAACTTTCGGGGCAACCAATGTCGGCTTTCCAGCAAACGTGGCAAAATCCAGCTAGATATCCGTTTCAAGCCTATGCTATTGAGATGGATCGTCAGATCCTGTATCAGCGAATTGAGGCGAGAGTGGATCAGATGATAGCTCAAGGTTGGATTGACGAGGTACGCGCCTTATTGGCTGCCGGATATTCCAGGTCGGCACCCGCCATGCGAAGTTTCGGTTATAAACAACTGATTGACTACCTCGATCAGGAAGCGGATCTGGATTTCACTGTCCAACAAATTAAGCAACAGACACGTCGTTATGCCAAACGACAGTTGACTTGGTTTCGACGAGAACCACGGATCAAATGGGTCAGTCGAGATCAACTATTATCCGGTGAGAGTATCCACTTATACCCTCACTCTTGTAAATCTAGCAACTAAAAACCAGAAGGTAAAAATGAATAGGATTCAAGAATACATTTCTCACTTACAACAGGTTTTAAATCGTTTGTCGGTTACAGATATTCGATCCTCAATTGACCTAATTATGGCGGCTTATCATAACGACCAGCAAATCTTCGTTGTCGGAAACGGGGGCAGTGCTTCGACGGCATCACATGTCGGCTGTGACCTTGGTAAAGGGACCGTTACTGTGCCCGGCGGAGGAACCGTTCCCGGCCTCAAGAGATTCCGGGTTATTAGTTTAACCGATAACGTGGCCACCATGACGGCGTGGGCCAACGATACGGATTACGATGATATTTTTGTAGAGCAACTTAAGAATCTGGTTAATCCAGGAGATCTGCTACTTGGTATTAGTGTCAGTGGCAACTCCGAGAACGTTGTTCGAGCGATGCAGTATGCCAAAAGTACAGGTTGTCAATTGATCGCCTGGACAGGGACAAGTGGCGGTAAAATGGCGGATCTAGCAGATGTGAGCGTTCGTGCAGAGAGTGACAGGTACGGTCCAGTTGAGGATGTCCATCTAATTCTAAATCACATTCTACACACCTGGATTTCGGCCGAACTTCAGCCAGAATCGTAAGTGACAATCGCTTGACAGCATTGTTTCAGAGGGCTATAATTCAACTATAATTGAGAGAGGCTCGCTTATGATTTCAGCTATTCGTACTTGGATACTTATCCTTCTTGGACTCGTGTGTTTACCGATACAAGCCGATTCCGCTCAAGTTTATGTGATTCGAATTCGCTCTGAAATTGGTAACGGTCTTCGCGTCTATATCAAGCACGGCATAGAAGGAGCCGAAACCGCCAATGCTGATGCCATCATATTTGACATCGACACCCCAGGAGGAGCAGTGAATGCGGCTAAAAATATCATTGACGATATTCACCAAACCGCTATTCCAACTATCGCTTATGTCAATAACGAAGCTATCTCAGCCGGTGCGATGATTTCGCTTGCCTGCGACCAAATTGTAATGCGAAGCGGTGGTACGATTGGTGATTCAGCTCCGGTTTCGTTACAAGGGAAAGAGGCGGGTGAAAAAATCGTCTCCTATGTACGAGGAAAAATCGAAGCCACAGCAGAACGGCAGGGACGGAATCCTCACATTGCTAAGGCTATGGTCGACAAAAAACTATGGTTGGTCGAACTCGAAAACGGTGATATTGTCTCTTTAAGATCTGACGAGTATGAGAAAAAGAGAGAAACTGAAGAAATCGTAGAAGTGATTGCTTCAGGCGGTGAAGATGAAGCTGAGTTACTGACGTTAACAACTGATGGAGCAATCAAGTACCAGTTAGCCGAAGCAGTGGCCGAGAACTTGGATGATCTACTGGATCTATATCTAGTGGTCGAAGTGGATGGAGTTCGCCAAGCCATAACCAGAGGCAAGTTCGAAGCTATGGATCTAGATTTGGAAACCGTATCACTTAAAAACGCGGACCAACAGGTAGTCGAGCTAACACTTGCAGATCGAGTGGTCATTTTTCTTACCAGCCCGATCATCGCCGGACTACTCTTGTCGCTTGGTACTGCAGGGTTATTTATCGAAATTCGATCGCCTGGTTTTGGCGTTCCGGGGTTGCTAGGGTTACTCTGCCTAAGCCTCTTTTTTGGTGGGCACATGTTAAGCCATATTGAGGCCCAGTATGCCTTGATGGCATTTGTCTTTGGTGTTTGCCTCCTACTGCTGGAAGCCTTTGTCATTCCTGGCTTTGGGATTGCGGGGATTTTGGGATTGGGCTGTATTACTTTTAGTATTTTCTTTATTTTCAGCCAGGCTTATGAAACCGAACAAGCGATCACAACCCTTTCAATTTCTGTGTTGGTGACAGTTGGGTTGTGCATCGTTGCGGTCAACCTGTTACCGAAAACGCGAACCTGGCACAATTTTGTGCTACAAACGGAAATGGCTTCAGAGAGCGGGTTTCATTCAGCCGCCCGTGAAGATTTCCAGCAATATCTGGGGCAAGTGGGAATAGCACTGACAACCTTACGCCCATCCGGTACCATTCGGATCGGTGAGAACCGGATTGATGCGGTTAGTGTTGGCGACTTCATCAGTTCCGAGGCTACGATCAAAGTAGTGCAAGTCGAAGGGCCAAAAGTTTATGTTGAAGAAATTCTGACCTAACCCTTAATCCTACTATTAACGACAGCTAAAAACAGTGATATTCAAGGAGTATGAGTGAGTAAAAGAATTGGTGTTTTAACAGGAGGAGGGGATACCAGCGCCTTAAATGCAACTTTAAAAGGTATCGCCTTGAGAGCAGAGGAACTCGGTTATGAATTGATCGGATTCATGCAGGGCTGGGCTGGAGTTCTGACGGGTGGATCTTATTGCCGTCTTTCCCCAGATCTGATCGATGCGGACCGTGGTGGAACGGTATTACAAAGTTCACGAACGAACCTGCGCTCCTCCAACAAACTAGGTGAAGCGGTCGAAAACCTAAAGAAGTTAAAGATTGACGCCTTGATTCCAATTGGCGGTGACGACACCCTCAGCGTCGGGTCGGCTCTATCGGAGCATTTCACCACTACCTTTGTTACCAAAACTATTGATAACGATGTTGGCATCAACTGTCCAGAGGGCAGTACCGTCGATTACACACAAATTGTCAACTACTTCTGCCCCGGATTTCCGAGTGCGGCTAATTTGGTTGCCAAGTACATCCGAGATGTTCGAACTACTGCTTACTCGCACAATCGGATTATTTTTGTGGAAGCGATGGGTCGCTATGCCGGATGGCTAACACTGTCTTCAGCCTACGGAAATGCAGATTTAATTCTAATTCCAGAAATACCATATGATCCAGATAAAATGGCGGAGATCATTGAAGCCAAATATATCGATCAAGGACATCTGGTTGTGGCGGTCTCGGAAGGAATTAGCAATGCTGATGGAAACCTGATTACCGAATCGGCTGAACTGGATAGTTTTGGCCATGCTCGCCCGGGTGGTTGTTCAGAGGTCATTGCTGAGCATATGAAAGCCCGACTACCTAATTTATCCTCTTCCGCTTTCCGTCACCAAATTTTGGCCTATATGCAACGATGTGGAAGCCCGACTCCAATCGACCGGGATACGGCTATCAAAGCGGGTAAACTAGCTGTGTCGGCGATCAAAAATGGGCAAGTCAATCATGTTGCCACCATCATGCGTACCGATGAAGGCATTATCCCCAAACTATTATCTCTGGAAGAGGTGTTAAAACGGGGAGAAGATGGTCATGTTATCCGCCGCAGTTTAGATGCCCGTTTTTACGACACCGAAAACTTCAGTATCTCACCCGCCGGCGTTGGCTACTTCCGAGCCATCTTTGGTGATCCACCGAAGACCTACACCTCGCCAAGTCTAAAGATTTTGACTATCTAACAAGCAATTGCCACCCGTCTGTCTGACGCCAAGCAGGCAGCTTCTTCTCGGTTAAAAACTAAGGAGAGGTTTTACTCTGGTTGAGGTGGTTTTATTACCTGAACTAAACCCAGTACTAAGTTAAAACTACCCCAAACAAACGCAATAGCTAAAATTGGGATACTCCACTGGTTGTTGAATAATCTTCTCATCATCTCGCTAACCACCTTCCCCCAATCCGACTTTTGATCCAGCAAAAAAAAGGTGATCGTGACGGCGAAGATAATCCAACACAATCCTCGAACTACCTGCTCCCTACCGCTCTCGGCCAGCCAACGAGCCGGTCGTCCTGAGTGCGCCTGCGCGTGCCGGCCTGCAATCGATGCATTTTCAGCTATCATTCGATCCACTCGATCAACTAGATCTTCATCATCAATCTCAGGAAACAAGACTTGAACTTCGCTGATAATGGCTTCTCTGGATTTTCGCTCATTGATTCGCAGGCTGACCTCAGCCACCAATTGATTGTAGAGATCCAACAAAGAACTGTTATCTGGAGAAGGCGTTAGTGTCGAATTCATCCTCTGATTCCCTGAATGAGATCGGTAGCAAATTGAGCCACGCTCTGTACAATAGCTGTTTCATCGCCGAGGTTTGCCTCAATCCGATCAATTATCGCACTACCGATAACAACTCCATCCGCTACTTTGGCCACAGATTCAGCCTGCCCTGGATTTGAAATGCCGAAACCGACACAAATTGGTTTTTCTGTATGTTTTCGTAATTCCGTTACCATCGGCGCAATTTCCGTAGAGACATGCTGCCTAGCCCCTGTTACCCCGGTCACTGAAACACAATAGATAAAGCCCGTACTCGCTTCTGCAATTTTTTTCATCCGTTCGGGAGTGCTCGTCGGCGCGACCAAAAAGATGACCTTGACATCGTGCGATTGCGCCATTTCAAGAACTTGCGTGCTTTCTTCAATCGGTAAATCCGGAATGATAACCCCATCAACTCCCACTGATTTAGCTTTGATAAAGAATCGCTCAGTCCCCATAAAGAAAATCGGGTTATAGTATCCCATCAAAACAATTGGAATCTCGGTTTCCCTTCTTAGTTCAGTGACAAGATCTAATAACTGATTGAGTGTAACTTTACTCTCAAGCGCACGCTCGCT
Source organism: Candidatus Poribacteria bacterium (assembly GCA_030748495.1). GTDB lineage: Bacteria > Poribacteria > WGA-4E > WGA-4E > UBA9662. Next base: position 16,348 of record JASMLX010000021.1, read on the forward strand.
GGCTTTTTGGATCGTTGGGCCATCGGCAATCGGGTCTGAGAATGGTACTCCGAGTTCAATAATATCTGTACCTACCTGGTCTAGTGCCAGAATTAGTTGGCGGGTAACTTCCAAGTTTGGATCCGCACCGCAAAGATAAGGAATAAAAGCACTCTCTTGTTTTTGACGGAGCGACTGAAATTTAGCGTCAATTCTATTCAATAGATTCTCCTAAATCCTGACACCTGATGCGTCCGCAACGGTATAGACATCTTTATCGCCGCGTCCAGAGAGGCATAGCACAATCGTTTGATCTGAGGACATCTGAGGCGCAACTTTTGACAGATAAGCGATAGCATGGGCAGTTTCCAAGGCCGGAATAATCCCCTCTAACTCGGCTAGCCGTTGAAACCCTTCGAGTGCTTCGTGATCCGTAATCGATACATATTTAGCCCGGCCACTCTCTTGATAAAAACTATGTTCCGGACCAACCCCAGGGTAATCCAATCCGGCCGAAATTGAGTGCGCTGGGGTTACTTGACCTTCATTTTCTTGCAGTAGATGGCACTTAGCCCCATGAAAAACGCCCACGCTACCCGCGCTCAGTGAAGCAGAATGCTCCCCGCTCAGTATTCCTTTCCCACCGGCTTCCACACCGATGAGTGACACTTCAATATCCTGACAAAAAGGGTAGAACATGCCGATAGAATTGCTGCCGCCGCCGACACAGGCCACAACTAAATCTGGAAGTTTAGCTGTTTGTTCTTGAATCTGCTGCTTGGTTTCCTGACCGATAATCGATTGAAAATCACGGACAATCATTGGATATGGGTGTGCTCCGACTGCCGATCCAATCAATAGGTACGTCGTTCGAACGTTAGTTACCCAATCGCGGAAAGTCGCATTAACCGCATCTTTTAAAGTGCGGGATCCGGAGGTGATCGGTGTTACTTTGGCTCCCATCAAGCGCATCCGAAAAACATTGAGCGATTGGCGCCGCACATCTTCTTCACCCATAAAAATTTCGCACTCGAAGTCAAATTTAGCACAAACAGTAGCGGTAGCAACCCCGTGTTGCCCAGCCCCTGTTTCTGCGATAATTCGCTTTTTTCCCATCCTTTTGGCTAACAATATCTGACCAATGGTATTGTTAATTTTATGCGCACCTGTATGATTTAAATCTTCCCGCTTCAGATATATTTGTGCCCCACCTAATTCTGCTGTCAACCGTTCGGCAAAATAGAGTGGATTTGGACGCCCAACATATTCCCGTAAATAGTGCTTCAACTCGGCCTGAAAGTCGGGATCATTCTTAAAATGGTTATAGGCCTCTTCCAGTTCTAATAAGGCTGGCATCAACGTCTCGGGAACGAAACGGCCACCAAACTCACCAAAGCGACCGGTTGCATCAGGCATTAAGACTGAACTTTGTAACTGTTCCATGTTTAGATTCCTTTTCTATCTTCCTTAGCCTTATCGGGTTGCAACTGATTGTTAAGTAGATCCAGCTCCGTCTGCAATTGTTCCTGCTTTTGGCTCAAGTGAAAAATATATAACATTAGGATTAACCAGACAACAAAATAAGCCGAAATCAGATATTTCAATCGCCGTGATTGTCCATCGTTGAGGATTTGGATCGCTTGGGTGACAATCTGTTGAATCTCAGTTTCATCGTATTGAGTATCATTGCCTAGTATATCTGAAACTGTCGTTTCAATCCGCTCGCCCGGCACAATTATATCAGGTTGGCGCGTGATATTGAACACAGTGGTAAAAGTTAGGAAAGCGACTACAATAGTGATCAAATTAAATTTCGACATCAACTGCTATCGCCAAGATTATCTGCTAATTGGAGTATGTACGAGCTTGAAGTTTATTCAATCTGTATTGTGCCCAAGAAAATCCTATGTTGAGTTTTAGTAAACTGGCATAAATCAGTGTCAGTGCCAACCAGGAAACCAACCAAGCGTGTTTCATCGACTCTGCCAAATGAGATCTGGTTGTGGTTGGTGGGTGAAGACCGCCAGTTTGCCAGATCTTGACCGAATAATAGACAATTGGCACATTCAGAAAAGCTACAATTCCGAAGACTGATGCGAATCGCTCTTTTTGCTCAGTAGAGACTGAAGTTCGGAGAATAAAATAGCCGACGTAGGTTAGGCATAAAATCAAAGTACTGGTCAGTCGTGGCTCCCAGTTCCACCATGTATTCCAAGATGATCTAGCCCAAATCGGTCCAGTTGTCAGAACAATAGTGCAAAAAACCAGCCCAAGTTCGGCTGACTTTGCAGCAACGAGGTCATACTTTACACAGCGTTTGACCAAATAAGCAATGCTGCAAATGCACGTCACAGCAAAGGCAGTAAAGGCAGTAAAGGCCGAAGAGACATGAAAATAGAAGATCTTTTGTACCTCTAACATTGTCCCTTCGTACTCAGCGTAACCAAAAACAGAATAGAGAGCCGCAAAAAGCGCGATAGGCGTAACGACATAGAGGGCTGTGGCTACTGGCATCTCATCCTTCGATCACAAACTCAAACAGAAGATAAGAACAGGATAAAAATACCAGACTGTAGGTCACAAGCAGGGAGATCCAAAACCGATTACCGATGGTACTGGTCGTCAGTATAGAAACCGTACATTTGGCCCCTGCCATGATCACTGGGAAAATCAACGGAAACAGGATTACGGTTAACAGGCTCTCACCGCCTGCACGGACTGACATCGTAGCCAATATAACACCGACTGCACAAAACCCGATTGTTCCCATCGCTAAGACCACAATTAGCTTTAGGAGAGAGAGCCAGGAGACCTGGTCTAAGGCCTCTAGGAAAAGCAGGGCAACGGGAGTTATCGCTGCCTGAATAAGGGTTAGCCAAATGACATTACTAACCACCTTAGACAGGTAAATTAAACTTGGAGCTGTACCGGTTAGCCGAACTGCGTCCAATCCACCGTATGCCCTATCAATTTCGATGGATCGGGTCAAGGTAATGATGCCTGCGAAGGAGAAGGCTGTCCACAGTACGCTGGCTGTCAAACGTCCTTGGTCCTCTGCAGGAAGTGGCGTTGGTCCAAAAGCAAAATTAAAAACCAGTACGACCAATAAACTGAAGATAAACACTAAAGCCAAAACATTTTTGGACCGAAGGTGCAGGGAAAGATCTTTGCGGACAAGCCAAAGTGCTTGGTGGAAAGCGATCATAGGGGTTTGGAAAATTGCCACACCATAAACCATAACATACCAACTGTCATCGATTCAAATTAGAAAAAAATTGAAGAGCGTTTACAGTTAGATGGATTCATGTTAAGATGTGGTTTCCATCCTAATTTCCGGGAAAGACGTCTGATCAGGTTGTATTTCGGTTTTCGGCTGCTCTTCTGCTTCAACCGTAAAACTTTGTTTCAATTGTTTCGATTGCAAGTCGACATGGCCTTTAATTCTGGCTTGGGCCACAAGGGTATATTCACCCGAAGGGAGTTTCTTGAGCGCAGCCCCGTTTGCCGCAGACCATTTAGACCAATCTGAATCAGGTTGGCCATCCAACTTCCACCTATATTCTAACTCAGCATTATCCGGATGATTGGCCTGAATAGTGAAAAATGGGGGTACCGTTAAAGTGATATTCTGTTGGGCCAGAGATTTTTGTGATAGTGGGGGCTTGTGCCTTTTTTAGCACTTCCCTCTCTATTGACAACTCCGGCTGAGTGCCTTTTACACGTACGCTACGAAAAGAATAGGATCGGGAATAACGTTTACCACCCTCCTTTTTATCATTCCAAAACAATTTGGCTTTGAGTTCACCTACTCCTGGAACCTTTAAGGCTTATGGCCCCCTTGTGGTCGTGGTAGTGCCTCTCCTTGCTTTATTCCTACTGTCTGAGATTCGAGGCGTAACCACTTGACTCAACGCTTTTTCTCATCTACTCTACGAACAAGCGGTCGGAATGCCCCAAGAATATAGTCGATCTGGTCTGGAAAGGTCCTTTCCAAGGATACCCGTTCTGAATTAGCCCATGGGGCTAGATACGCCTCTTTGTCGTGGCCGTCAGCTTAACATCCGTTGGTTTAAAAACCCAGTTGATCGCCTGGCTGCGAGATGCTATCCTATTTGAATCAAGGCTTGAAGGATATGAGCATTCACTGCTATTATCCTAAGCCTTGAGCTCTCGGATTAATTATTCGTTACGCTCGACGATAGAGAAACCGATGGCTATTATTAGCCACTATTTCGAGAAACCAAAATCCCCCAAAATAAAAGATGTTGATCTAGACTGCGCTGTACTATTAACATTAGTATGATTCAGCTACTTCTCAAACGCTTCAACTGACTTTCAAACAGTCTCGTAGTAGCCGTTGGCAGATCGAAGCCAGGTGGGCGACAATCCGCTGGGTTTAGATCTATCGTTTCACTAATGCCAAAAGGTATAGATGTATCGGTGCGAAAGTACGCCCCAGATGTTCCACACTCCACCGATTAAATAATCGCCGAGGATTAAACCAAAGAAAAATGGGATAGCGCGGCGGTACGTTGTCAGACCACCATACTTAAGTAAGATCCATTTTATCAGCCAACTCACAAAGATTGACGACCACATCCAACTCATCGTCCAGTTCAGGCTGCTGGCTAACGGATATGCCGCCGGGTGAAGCGTCCACCAGAGAAAGCGTTGCCGCATCAATGTTAGGGTGAAGACAATACTGAATCCGACTCCGAGGAATACCGCTGCCGCCCCGTCGATGCCCGGCATATAGTATAACCACTGTTGTAGATGCCGATACGCCTCCCATCCGAACCCGCCACTAAAACCGTCTCGATAATGGACGTGTAGAAATCCCCAGAAACCGATCCAAATACCAACACAGGACGCTAAAATCATGGCCAAGATCAAACGTTGGGGGCGCATTTTCGTCCCATCCGCCAGTTTTAATCCCTCCAGTTGGTATGGCATCGGGTTACATCGGTGGGCGCGATTGAATCCCCAAAACATCGCCAACATCGTGAGGTTCTTCGGGCCGAAAAACCTTGTGCCGAAGATCTTCGGCAACATTTGATCCGGTCCAATATTATAAAGTTCGTTGACCGGAGGACCGAGTTCGGCGCGCATGCGTGTCAAGGCAAAAACAAGCAGGAAATAGAAAACGAAAAAAAATCCAATGACACCTGGGGACATTCCTGCTTTGAGACAGAACAGGGTAATCGTTGTGGTTCCGACCAGAATAGACACAACGGCAATACGATAGTGAGATTGAAGCTCTTTCGGAAGGAGAGAGCTATTGCCAGCTGAATCATTAGATCGAAAGGTCCGCACAGCAACCTGACGGAGATGGCGGCGACCCTTCCATAGACCAATCATCGCCAGACCAAGATACCCTCCGGATGCTTGAGGTTTAAGATAAGGGAATTCGGGTAAACTACTCCAACCGGCCATCCTGCCGAGAATTAATTCCATTTTCCAAATCCAGTAGAAAATCCAACACGAGAATGAAAGGTCCAGCGGCATAAAAAAGCTTAGTCCGATCGCAAATGGAAAGAAACAGACTGGTGTCCAGCCCATCGCCCGCCACGGTTCTTCTGTGAATAACCTCCCAATCTCTATCGTGCGGACCGGCAGGAGGGGGATTGTCGGTAGAAAGGCGTGTAGTCCGTTGATTAGATCGATACCGCTGCTGACGGCAATTCCGAGCCAGAGCAATTTAGAGCGGAAAAAGGCGAGTTGCCCTCCCTCCTTTGCCATCGCTAGCGGAAGCTGAATAACTGGGTAGGATAGGCGCTCGTGTTGTATCCATTGGCGGCTGATAATGATATTCAAGCCAACCATAACGAGCATAAGGGCGGTGAGCAGTATCGACCACCAGAAAACGGGAGTTAGCCACGCTTTCAAATAAGGAATATGATATAGCGTCGATTCGCCATGATATAACCCTTTGAGTACCTGGAGATCATCAACGACAAGCCAGCGTGGAAGGTGTCTGAAAAACAGTGAACTCCATTCGTTCTCAGGTGTGGCAAACCAGAACGGGTGTCCGAGTACCGGCGCAAGCACCTGCAACATATCGTGACCGGCAATTGCAACGGATAAGGAGAGCATCGTATAGATCGTCAGTAGCTCTCCTTGTGTTAACACAGCTTTTGGCAACCACCGCTTAATAAGAAGATTAATGGCAACGAGAAGGAGGAGCGTCAGTACGGATGTGTAAATGAGGGAGACCGTTGTTGGTGTAGGGGTTTGGATTGAAAAATAACCGTGCGGCACACTCAACAACAGGCCGAGAACAATCGACCTCCATGTCACATGGTTGATGGAAGTGGTATTCATTAGAAAATAAATGGGCGAATTATCAACATCCTCACCGCTCTGTGAGAGTAAAGTTTCCCGTCTTTTTTAATATGAAGGATCAGTTCGGTAATAATCGTGAAGAGGGAGGAAATTTCACTCAGTTCAGCCAACTATAATATGACAACCCCAGTGTTGATGTTGCAGAGCGCCGGGGCCAACAAGGGGGCAAGTGGAATTCAAGCAGGCACAAAAAACGGCTGACGGGGAAACAGAGGAACCTCGACAACTCCTAGATGAATTTATGTGATGGAAAAGCGTAACCGCTATCCTAGCAGAACTGGTGAATAATCGCAACAGAGATTAATACGGCAACAACAGGTCTTTCTACGTGGCGTAGTCACGAGTGGTCCAGAAAAATAGACACCCTAAATGAATAGCGGCTAAAAAAGAGTCTGAATTTTTACCCTCACCTGTGACCATTTATCTGCTGAAGAGTATTGGTGTAGCCTTGGCAAAGTGGCTATCTCATAAGATAACCGAGAAGATTATTCACGATATGTGAACTCAGATTTATGGACACTTACAGAAATTTTCACTCCGCTTTTACCAGAATAGCAGCACCGGCGATTTGATGTCGCGGGTAGTGAATGACATCGAAGCGATGCGGGATATGCCATTTCACAGCGGGCATGCCACCATCGCACAGTCTTTAACATTTGTTGGTATTGCAACCGTGTTGTTTGTTGTCAACTGGCATTCGATGACCCGTAGTATCCGATTGTGGGCGTGGTCAGCCCGATGGGTCAGTTTGCCCTGGGAGTTAGTTGGCCCCTATGATACGGTGGCAAATGATCAATGGAAACAGCGATATGACAATCGGGCAACTGTTTGCCTTTTTGGGTTACCTGTGGCGATTCTTTATCCCCATTGAGATGGTCAGTCATGAAAATGAGTGGCTCAAAGTCCTAGCTACAGGGGAGCGTATGGTCGAATTATTGCCTCTAGAGCCTGAAATTAAAGATACTCCGACTGCTCGGGCGAGGACGATTATTGGCCAGATTCAGTTTGAAGAAGTCGGCTTTAGATACCAGAGAACAAGAGGTGCTAACAGAGGTAAACCTAAAATTCGTCCCAGCGAGACGATGGCGCTTGTTGGCCCTAGTGGCGTGGGCAAAACCACCCTGGTGGGGCTAGTATTCCATGATGTCAGGCGACGGGGGGCTTCATCGATGGCCTCAACGTAGTAGATTGGCAAATTCAGTTCTTGCACCGTCAGATTGGACTAGTACCGCAAGAGACATTCCTGTTTAAACGCTACAGTAGGAGAGAATATCGCCTATGGAAAACTAGAGGCTAGTCAAGAGGAGATTGAAGCGGCGGCCCAGGCGGCTAACATTTACCATTTTATTATGAGCCTGCCAAATGGCTTCGACTCCCTGGTAGGAGAACGTAGGACACGACTCTCCGGCGGTCAGAAACAGCGTCTCTCAATTGTACGTGCTATCTTGAAAGATCCACCTGCTCTGATACTTGACGAGGCCACGTATCAGTGGATACGGAATCCGAACAGTTAATTCAGCAGAGTCTAAGCCATCTGCGACAAGGGTGTACCACCTTAATCATCGCCCATCGGTTAGAAACTATCAGTTTCGCCGACCGAATCGCCGTGCCGGACAACAATCGAATTGTGGCGTTGGGCGAACACCTCGAACTTCTGTCATAGGGGGAGTTATACACCCCACTTTACCAATCGCAGTTTGGAAAGGGAGAGTTGCTGGCGATGTGAAAGCAAACTGGCCGATATCGGTTTCAACAGCCGCGACTTCGGGACTCACGGCTCCAGACTAAGCAATTATCTCTGCCTATTGACCGAAAACGGCCTAGCTAAAATGCCTGATTCCTAGGATCCGAGCAGACAGTCAAACAAAACAGCAAAATTGCGCCTTAGCTTCAGGGAGCCGATTTCAGAGTATTTTTCAGTTAACTTGTCACAACACGTGAATGATTAAGTCAGACTAGACAACGGTGTCCACTTTCAATAATGGCAACGGTTTCAAGCCGCGATTGTTTGATTGTTAAGGTCTATCCGTCTTTGTCACTCCAGTTAACGGTTGTTGTTCCGTCTAATAGAACGAAGTAGCTACTGCAGTTACTATAACCAGCTAATCCTCAAATACATCCATCGACTTTATGTTACTGGTAAATCCCTTCGATCTTTGGTTCTCCCGAGGAGTCGTGGTCGATCCCACCGAGCTGCACAATGTCCTTTGCGACACTACGGTAGTAAGCGCTCAGCGCACCCGCGTCGGTGCCAACTGAGAAGTGACGGTACCCTTGATCCCAGTAGTTTCTGACAGCATCGAAGCTCTGCATTTCATAGCGCAATGAGATTCCCTTCTTTGATTTTTGTACCGCGGTTGTAACTCTCGTAAGCGCTTCTTGAACATCAGCATGGCCTGTGTTACCGGAATGTCCCATCTCCAGAGAGAGATCAGTTGGGCCAAGTACCAGGGTGCTAACCCCTTCTATTTCAACAATCTCTTCGATCTCATCGACCGCGCCCACCCTCTCAATCATAACTGCGATGATTAAGTGGTTAAAGCTATCAGGGAACTCCGGTGACCCTGCCCCCGGCAACGGGCAAAAAACAGTTCCTTTTGCGCCATAAAGCCCATCACCATCAACACTAGCAGGACGCAGGATGTTCACGCAATGGCGGACATCGTCAGCTGATGCTGCTTCGACAAATAAGATACCGCTGGCGCCCACTGTTATACAGTTTTGAGCAATTGATGCCTGGTTTTGTCGGTTAATCTTAACGATTACCGGTAGGCTTGATACCGCGCAAGCACGGTTAATTGCTTCCATCGTAAGAGGTGATCCGTATTCCTCGATCAACTCGATGTATTTAAATTGACCGGTGCCACAGATCATGGCTATCGTGTCCAAAGCGTTTAAGTAGACACGGGTTGAGAACACAGGCTCACCTGTGGTGATCTGATTGTGCAGATCTTGGAGTTGCGGATAAGTGATCATTGTTTTTTCCTCTATATGAAACGCGGGTCGTTTTTCCCCGCCGTATTGTTCGGTGTTCGCCGCCTATAGCCGTCAGATGTCGGTGTGGCGATGTAAGGTTATTTGGCAACATAGCTCTTCAGCTAGCCCGTTCTGTATATTTCTACAAACGGTTCAAAAAACTCACGCATCTAGTTTTAGGCAGTCCATGTAACTGGATTCTAAGGACTAAGGCTGAGGTCAGAAATAGTCGTAGCGTTGAGCAACAATCTTCGTATAGGCAAACATCAATCAACGTTCGCCGTAGTTTGTTAGTGTCAATTTGGGCAATAATTAAAACTCGGTCTCTTTCACGACCCACTTTTGAGATGAACTTTAGTCATTTTACCTAGTTTTTGATTTAGGGACAACAAAAATATCTGAGGTTTTCTTCTCTATTGTTTGAGGGCGCACTCTGTCCGGCGTTTTGCGCCTAATTTTGCACGATTTCGTCCAACTCTGCATCCATTGACTTTTTGAACAACAACTTCACTTTCGATGGCTTCCAAGGATTTTAATATTTCTGTTTTCAACTGGTAAGTGCTACACAACGACATTGAAAAGGCAATACATAATCAGTCGATGATTGTTCCCGTTATCACCCTGCATCAATCGACTATTAGCCGAGAACTGAGGTAAGCGTCTGAAATCGTATGTATGAACGAGTTGAAGAATTTTAAGACGCCTTTTGCTGCTGAAAGTAGCTCTTCCAGTGGTCATTGAGAGTCAGTTGTCGGAAAGTGACAATGTTTTCCGCTCCTTGACGACTCCAATTTTGGCCCCTCAATTTCAGCCGGCGGCAGATCAATAAATCAATCGTCTTTTCAACCTAGACCGAACTGATAAAATACCCTTTTCGACGGTATGTCTGGCAATCAACAACTGAGTCCAAGTTGTTTCTCAAAGTACAGATAGAACGACTACAAACTGGTTTGACCCAATTTGGTCTGGGCTTTATCAACCGGCCGGGACAGCCCCAATTGTTGGCCTAGACTTAGGCCAGATTTTAGCGCGGTAACGGTTTTCCCTCGCCAAACCCATGATGCTTTAGCCAATCGACCGTTTCCCCACGCATTTTTCAGATGCCACCAATCTAATATCAGCTTGGCTTGGGGGTACTGGGTTTTGGCCAGTTGGTTAATCTATCTGGCCCCATCAGCCAAGACGATGAGTTCGGTTTCCTTCTTAACCCCTATCTCTGTGGCGCAACAGAACAGCCTTTTACCAAATTCTGACACCGATTGTCAACTGCCAACATACTGTTTGTTTAGCAGAAGATTTCTCCCTTTACTGAACTCTAATCCTCTGGTCAGTAAGTACAATGCCGACTTTGGTTTCGAAAAATCGCTCCTCCGGCTGAGCATTGATGAAATTGCCATTGAGGTCGATGTAAATTGGCTTGGCCGACGAAGCTCCGTCCTCCGAATGGCTGTTTTTGGCTGAAGTTTCCCTTTTCGGTGCCTCAACTAGAGGTTCGACCAGAGTTTCCATGGTCTCAATCGAGGCTGGTCAATAGGCCGGGTCATGTTTCTCCTTGAATTGAGTCTTGTCAGCTACAGCGTGTTTGGAACACAGCCATTGAATATGGCCGGGGCTGAGTCAACTGATGCCAGGTTCCGCTAGACCTCATCCGCTTGACGAAATGGCCAGGAGGTACCACAGAGAATGGCCACTTTTCTCAGTTCTGGTGTAATGTTGCCGTTTGGGCTAAGCTTCAACAATTTCAACGGCTGAGGGATTATGCTGAAGGTGTGTCGGCAATGCCGACACTTCCGTCGAGGTAGAGTGAAATCAACCTGACTGAAAATGGTCTTCAGTTTCCTGGGACGGATTCCGACCGAGAGGCTTCGTTTTTTACAATCTAGACAGGCCGAGGAATCCAACACCGACTGTTTATGACGGTCAATTATCTGTGATGGCAGCGAGGGGACATACTAATTCTTTTAGATTAGGAGTGTAAATACCATCACCCAAGCCAATACAAAGATTCCAGCCTGAGCAGAAGAGTGCTTTGAGGGCGGGCAAACTGAATCTGAAGACAAGATAACACACTGCAAAGCCGGTGAGGAAGCGACAGGAAAGTTGCCCAGGGATACAGTGATTGATGAGGAATCAGGCTTCATGCCAACACAAGGTGGTTTTGAGCCGACCTACAATGCACCAGTGGTGCTTGTAAATTGAAACCCATTATGATCGTAGAACAGCAACAGCCGAGCCAATCCTGGAATGACAAGCCGCAAGTAACGCCCACACGGGAAAATATAGCCTAGCTGCCGACCTGTTTGGGACAGGTTAGTAAGCGGCTTGCCGACACTGGGTATTACAGCGGAGCCAACGGAAATCAGTGTGCAACCATTACTGCCAAACCTTTGATGCCAGAAAAACGCCAGTCCCATAACAGGCCTTTACAGGAGCGTTTTGGGCAGGCCTTGGGGGCGCCGAAAACTCCACCCCGCTTGAAATCATGAAATGGCGCTGACAAAGCTGGCAAGGCCGAGACATTGATGCTAAATGAAAATCCACCGTGGAAACAGTGATTGGTATCATCAAATAGGTTCTCGGTTACCGGCCGTTTTTTCCTAACAGGACTGGAGTCAGTAGCAAGTAAATGGCGTTTGGTCTGTCTGTGATGGAATCGGAAGAGAATACAGACTTTGAGGTTTGGCAGATGCGAATCAGAATCAATATACTGAGCGCTAGGTGGTGTAATCACGACGATAAATGGTTGCCTGAGTTACTCATCTTCGGCATCTGCGAAGCGGATCGAAAATTTTTGCGAATAGAAGTTCTCTACGGATAATGGGTAGGGTTTTCTTTGTTGGCACGAAGGATCTGAATTATAGTTGTTATGCTCTCCGCGATTGGAGGAGGTGAATTCGCAACTGTTTAAGCATAATCGGAGTAAGGAAAGGACGCGAAAACTAGTTGTCCACAAAGCCGATAGTGTTGGCTACAGTTCGGCTCTAACCTCCATTTCCGCCCGATGCTCCGGCTTCTGTAATTCTGTAGACAGCAAGCGGTAATTGAATCGCAGATGTAAGTCGGTAAACTTTTCCAGTCGATAGTCGGTTGAAATGCTCGCTTTGTGGCTGAGGCCCTGATAAAAATTGTAGCGGATAAACGGTGTTCCACCAGAACTTTTACCGTAAGCTAACCGATACGAGAGGTTGAACTTTCCTTTACCAACCAACGAGTAGGTGATCCGATTTTCTAAGGCTAGAGTTTGCGTTTGAGCAGAAGGGTCTTCTGTTGTACTGTCAGTATCCCTAGTAAATTCCTGCATCCCGATCCAGTTGAACCGAAAGTTCTGGTTTAATTCGTATCGTAGATCCAGTTCATTACTCTGTTCAAATTGGTCTAAATTTGAAAGCGGCCTCGATTTAGAAACCTGCAACCCAATTTGGGTAAACTGTTCCAGGTCTTGTCGCCGCTCCGACCGCCAACCAACAGAGAATTTAGGGCTGGGATTAATTGTAGCTCGCAGATTCCAGTTCTGGCTCCGATGATTGCGTTCCCGGTTATTAACCCGACGATTGAGGCTACTATTTCGCACATGGTTGAGATCCAGGCTAAATTTTGGTGAAGGTGAAAAGGTTCCTTGATACCGCTGGTTGTGTCGGCCGTAGACGGTTTGAGCCTGCTGTCGCTGCTGTAGTAGATAAAAGGCCAATTGGTCTGCTCCTTCCTGTTCCTCAGTTAAGCTATGCCGCATAGAAAAGCTAAAAGATTTAAGCCAACGATTCCACCACTGGCTCATCTGAATCTGCATCTCCTCCAGTAATTTTGCTTCGTCAGAAAATGGCGGATTGGCAGGTGGTATTGGCTGTCGTAATTGCGACGGGGAGTTGCTCTGTCTCATTGGCCTAAAAGCACGAGGCCGAATCCTCAACTGGACTTTAGCATCGACGGTAGAAACCGGCTTATCCTCCAAATTCTGTATGATTTTGATAAATTGGCCTTTGTCGTAGTCCTCTACATAGTGTAGTTCATCAATCTTGACATAGTGACCTTCGCCCGCTTGAATCCGACGTCCAGTATACGGATTGATATCAGTATAGATCTCACGTCGATTAGTCGCTAGCTTTTTATCCAGTTCGTAGACCAATTGAAAATTGACAGCACCACTAAAAGGGGTCAGTCGGAGATTGATATCTGCCAGTTGGGTCGTGGTATCCGGCGGTAGCGAGAGCGTTTGCCTGTTTTCAGTCTGCGACCGCTCTTGCCCGACCGCAGGTTGGCGTGCATAACTATTGAAACGCCGACGAGAAACGTTGCTGGAAAAATTGACCCAACGACGAACCTGCGAGAATGCGCCCACCGACCACGTCTTGGCTTTAGAGATTGGCCGCCAATCGGAAAAGGTCAGTGGACGATCATCGATTGTCAGCAACGGCCTTTTACTTGATGCCACTTCGTAAGCGTATTTGGAGTTGAGGGTCGCCCATTCGGCATGACGAATATCGGTTCTCACACTGTTGATCTGTCGCTTGCGGGATTCCTGCTCAATCGTAGTTACCCCATATAAATTCTGTTTGGCCACCCCATCCAAGTCAGCTGGATCGTCGGCTAATAAACGTTCAATTCCACCGTTGACGCTCAACTGCCCAATCAACTTAATCGGATAGCGATAGGATAAATTCAATTGCTGCCGACGTTTTCGATACGATGCCTTCACTGAGTTAGGTGAATTAGGATCTTTATCCAGAGTGGCAACCTGATTTCGATTCGTGTGCAGACTAGCGTAGAAGTGTGGCCATTTTTGCGGCATCAGGTTCAAACCGAGATTGTGAAATGACGATACCGTCTTGGATTCAGCTGTCCGGCCTAAACCACCATCCAAGCGAATCCACTGGAAAGGAGAAAATTGTAGATTGGTCGATAGCACTCGTTCATCGATACCAGATGGTGTGAATAGACTCGACTCTGTTGATTGTAAGTCAACGCCGGTTTCAGATAATGTCTTATTCGTCAAATATTGATCGTCAAACCGTTGATTTTGGTACTGGTCACTATACTGATATCGGTTGCGGTTTTGACTGGATGCGCCAACCGGTCGGTAGTTAGCGTCCAGATCTCGAAATTCGAGGTTAAAAGCCAGTTTCGGTTTTTCCGCTGACGGATACTGCGTTGAGGTTTGGAGCCCCCAAGAGTGGCCATTCATCTTAGCGTCTCGAGTTGAGAACGTATTGGCATCGGTGGTGCTGAAAGCAATTTGACCATCTAGCGTTAAATTCATGATCTCAAGTTGAGTTTCAATGCCCCAAACTGTATGGCGACGAGGTGCAATTAAACTTACATGTCGATTTTGGCGTAGATCCTGTAGATCTTGCTCCGATAACAGGATGAAGGCGCTATCTGGATCATCGTGATCGGCCTCGATAGCGTAAGAGACACCGATTTTGGCCCTTTCGTCAGGTGTTTTGAAAACCCCACGAAAGCCTTGAATACTTCGTTGGTAGGCTAAATCTTCAGGGATGTACTCGAAATCGACACGAATCAGGTCATTACTAGTGATAATATGCTGACTGGTAAATTCGATAATTGGGTCACCGTAATCACGGATCACGTAGTCATTATTTCGCCCACGCCGCATCTGCCGGCCGTTAAGCCACACAATTTCGCTATCTGCCTTAACCACCACAAATTGACCGCCTACATCGATTCGGTATTGACTCCGTCCTTCTTGCCCACGTATGGTTTTGCCGGCCGAGCGCCCTTTTGGAACAGCACTCGGAATCAGCCGAAAAGACCCATATCGAAAATCTCCTTCAATAAAAACCCCTTCTAATGCCATCGGAAACTGTATCTCTGCGTTGCCGATGTCACCTGTCAAATCACCCAGTGTGGCGTTGACGTTGGGGCTAGTGATACGAATTAGTTTCTGATCCAGATCTTGAATGCTCTCAGTTGTTCCTTCCGGCTGAATCGGTAGGTCTCGGTCAGATAGCATGGCCGTCACACCAATGTTCTCAGATACGTTTCCGAAGATATTCACACGGAGTTCCTGATTCTGTGTGAACGATTGTCCGGTACCGACCGAGACACCGAAGGTTTGCGAACCAGCTACGTGCAGTGTCGGCTGGTCATTAGGGGATGGAATATCTGGCTTGCGGCCAAAGGGTAGAATTGCCTGATCCTGAGGAGTCGTCGCTGACTCATCTCCAGACGACTGAAAGTCAGCCTCTGGCTTGATTGATGATACTGACTCGCCGGAGTCAACGCCTTCTTGTCCAAGGGGTTGGTCCTTCGGTAGCGAAAAGTCTCTTTTGTAGACAGGCGGAATTGGAAAAGGCAGAGTCTGATAAGTGATACGGATTTCCTGATTGGGTAGCAGATCTAGGTTGAATTTGATGTGACCTTGATCATAGTCGATTTTGTAATCCTGGTCAGATCGCAGTTGTTTGCCATCAATCCAAACTGTCTCTGTCTTTTGAATAATCGGCGTAAACTTTAGCTTCAATTCTCTTTGCTGAACTGTAGTTTGGAAATGCTCGTATCGATGTGTCAGAGAAAACAGACGAACTGCCTGATGATTCTGCTGAGAAGATGGATTGATCGGCGGGTCATCCGCAAGCCAAAGCAGTGTCAACAGAAAGAGAGCTGGCATAGCGGGTTAACGCTGTTCAGTCTTCGCCTGTCTGACCTCGAAGACTGAGATGGTATTCTGCTGCAGATCGCTGACATAGAGATATCGATCATCCAGTGTGGCGATACCAGATGGATACTCAAAATGGCCAAAAGAGGTTAAGTATTGCCCTTCGGTAGTAAAGACTTCGACTGACTTACTATCGGTAACATAAACCCGTCCGTGAGCGGCAATTCGGTTAGGTTGTTGCAAGTGATGATCCCACTCCAAGATAAAATTACCACTGAAGTCGTACTTTTTGATCTTGCTATTACCCGCATCGACCACATAGAAGTCGCCCTGTCGATCAACTGCTAAATCAGTGGGGTGGCGAAACCGGTCGATTCCGTCTCCATAACGACCATGAGAAAATAGCAACTGGCCATTCGGATCGAACTTCAGAATCCGGTGGTGCCCCTGGTCTACCAAGTAGACCTCACCGTTGGTAGAAAGATCTATACCTGCTGGTCGATTCAGCCAACTAAAGGCGGATTGACCCTGCCCTTGTGAACTCGCCTGACCAAACGGAGCCAACAGGTGATCGATCATCTGACAGATCTGCATTCGATCGTTTCCGGTGTCCGCTAGAAAAAGGGTCGATTGGCCTATCACGACGTCGTTTGGTCCATCAAACTCCCCAATTTGCCAACCGTGATGACCAAACTCTGCCTGAAAATCACCACCTGACGTCAAGACTTGAATTCGATTATTGCCCGTATCTGCCACATAGATGAGTCCATATAAATCGACATCCAAATCCGTAGGGGACAGGAATTCTCCTGCGCCCTGACCGGTTGTCCCGATTTCGGCGATTAAGTGGAACGACAATGATTGGTGGTCGGTTGAGGCTTTAAGGCTTGATTGTGCGGAGGCTGCTTGGTCCGGGAGAATAATCGCAGACTGAAAGTCGGCGTGTGACCTAACGATTAGGGGTAAGGTGCGACAAGCCGATATGCCTATCAGCAAGACCAACAGAAGATAGTGGTCGACTGAAAATCGGAGTCTACTCAGTTGGCAGATGAAGTCTAAAAGTAGTGGCCGACTGAAAGTTGGCGACCTTCCACGGTTGCGGATAGTCGCAGCAAGCAAAGTGCTACCCCTTGCTTACCCGAAACTTAAAGACGAAGGTGGTTTCACTCTGGTCGTATTCGCTGTAGATCTTGGGCACGACCACCCGCAGGTTAGAAGATTTTATGCTGCGTGTCCGAAAATAGAGGAAAAATTGCGATTTTTGTTTGGGCATAACCCGCGTTTTCTCAACATCCTCTGTGGGTAGAGCCGCGGTATCACCGTAAATGTGGATCGAACGATTCCAGCGAAAGACCTCGGATTTGAATTCGGGGGGTAGGGTCGGCTTGTAATTTTTGCCCAAAGTTGCGGTATACATCGAACGGTGGATCGGCTTGGTCTGTCCACCGGTGCCGTCCAGCATCCAGCAATCTTTCTGTTTTAAGGAGATAAAGTGATCGGTACCGTTGTAGATAATGATGGCGAAAGCGTCTGCTGCCTTGACATCATTCAACGGCACTGCCAGTGCAACGATACCGTTTTTAATGTAGGCTATTGTACCGGAACGGGGGAGGAGCGAAGCTTCAGGATCGAAGACAGGTTCAATCCGTGTTGTTTCAAAAGCGGAACAACCACACAAGTAGGCTACAATCAAAGGGAGTGAGTACCGACACAGCAACTTCATAGATCGGCAATTATAACGTATGAGGGGTGTAGTTGCCAACTGTGACAGCAGTCAACTACGAAAAGATTGGTCGCGGATCGGTTGATTGTAATTTTGCTGCGGTAGACCAGATCGGTGGGCAGGGGACTTGAAACCAAACAGTGTCCGGATGGTAATGCTAACACCGAGGGCGCTGGCGAGGACAAACGTGACTTGGCGCAAGATCTGCCACGATATCGCCAGCCGGTAGATAGCATAGCCGAGAATCACCGCCGCTAAGACCGATTGTCGGTTTGGTAGAATACTATTTCCAATGGAGGCAAAGAGGGAAGTTTTTCCATAAATCGCCATCGGTAAAAGAATAGCAAAGAGTAACAATAAAACCGGAATTCCGACAATAGAGAAAACAGCAAACCAGATTAAACAAGGAACCAGGAGAAAGACAGACAGTCCGATAATCGCACTGCCAATGGGACGACGTACCAAGGCTGTTTCCATATTTTCGACTTGGGTTGGAAATATACCGGCAATTAAGAGGTGCAGAAGCAACATGGTAGTAAAAGAAACAATATGCCAGATAACAGGAGTTTTGGTGTGGCGATACCAGACCCGCTCTGGACGCTGGATGTAGTCGATGGCCCTAGTGATGAGTCGAATCCCGTTGACCTCGTTAAAGGTGTCTGGCAGCAGGTATTCGGTACCTTCAATTTGTCCCAGATAGACGTTGGTTTGACCATCAATTCGAGCCGACTCAGTAACTGTGATATTACCACCGAAGACAAATACGTCGCCTTGAACATGGCCGTTAATTGTAGCATCGCCGAGCAGAAGTTGAATCTGGTCCACCAGTTGTGAGGTTCCCAGTTCAAGATCTCGACCTAGATGAAACCCACTGGAAAAACCGACAGAATGCGGACTTAACTGGTTAGCCGTTTCCTGCTGAGGGAGGGAGAGTGGGGTTTCAGGTGAAATTGTCATCTTCTCAATCGGCCTGGTATCTTGAGCACAAACAATAGTTTGGGGAAACCTCGCCAGAGAAAGAGCAATCCAGCAGATCGATAATAGGAGCATCCGCATGACTGAACCTCGACAGTTACTATAACTTAACGATTTAGACGTATTTCTTACAATCATGAGATTAAACTATAAATCATTTGGCAAAAATTGTCAAGTGGCACCTCACCTGAAGAAATAACCGATCTGCACTCCTGTCTACAGAGCAGATCTACATCAATCCATCGTTCCCGCGTTAATAGAGATAATAAAGTGGGTGCATTTGACTCAACTTTATCGTACAATACCTTACGTTGAGAATGCTGTATCTACCCGTTCCAAATGGTTCTTGTTCTCACTCTTTTTCGCACTGTCTCTATCATTCTAAATTTCAGCCTTTGCAAGAGAGGTCAATACCATGAGTCAATCTATTCGGATCTATGTTGGCACTTATAGTCAAGAGATCTACGTCTATCGCATGAACTTAGAAACAGGTCAACTGACCTCAGAGAGCCAGATTGAGGAAGTTGAAAACCCCTCTTTTCTATCTCTTGATCCTCAGAATTGTTTTCTCTATGCAGTTAATGAGACGGGAAACTATCAAGGCCAAGAGAGTGGTTCTGTTAGCGCATTTGCCATCGATTCCCAATCGGGCAGGTTGACTTTTCTAAATCGCCAATCTACCCATGGAACTTCGCCCTGTCACCTCAGCGTCGATGCCACAGGACAGTGCGTATTGGTAGCTAATTATGGAACTGGTAGCGTAGCCGCTTATCCTATTCAATCCGATGGTCATCTCGGTGAGGCCTCCGCGGTAGTACAACACCAAGGATCCAGTGTCAATCCACAACGCCAAACTAGCCCACACGCTCACTCGATTATGATTTCACCTGATAATCGCCATGCGTTTGTCCCAGATCTTGGGATGGACAAAGTGATGATTTATCAATTAGATTTGGCAACAGGTCAATTGATTGCTAACGACCAGCCCTCCGTTGCTATCGAACAGGGGCAAGGACCGCGTCACTTCGACTTTCATCCCGGTCAAGAGTACGCCTACGTCATCAACGAAATTGGCTCGACGGTAACCACTTTTGAGTATAATCCAGAGGCCGGTGCATTGGATCCGGTGCAGACGATATCTACTCTACCTGATGATTTCGAGGGGTCGAGTTCCTGTGCCGACATCCACGTTTCAGCAGACGGAAAGTTCGTTTATGGATCTAATCGTGGGCACGATAGCATTGTTATCTATGCGGTCGATCCAGATTCGGGGCAACTGACCTATGTTGGACATGAATCAACTCGGGGACAATCACCGCGTAACTTCGGAATTGACCCAACAGGTACTTACCTTTTAGCTGCAAATCACGGTAGCAACAACATTTTCGTTTTTAGGATTGATCCAGAAACAGGAACTCTAGACTATACCGGATACTCAGCTGAAGTACCGACGCCCGTCTGTCTGAAGATGGTGCAAGTCGAAGAGTAATCGTAACGCTTAGCATTTCCCGCTTACTTAGAGATCGCACGGAGAAGACTGATGACAAACGTGAAAGAGATCTATCAATTCGATGAACTAACTTGGCCTGAAATCAATCAAGCGGTGGAAATGGGTAAGATCCCAATTATTCCAACCGGTTCGGTGGAGCAACACGGCCACCACCTCCCGCTGAAGGTTGACCATCTCTGCGCCTCTGCAGTTGCCACCGAAGCGGCGCGGAGACAGCCTGAACTGAGCCTGGTACTTCCCGCCGTCAGTTATGGATACGTCCACCATGTGATGGATTTTCCCGGTTCCCTCAATATTGATTACCAGCACTTTATCAACTATGTTCTGGACATCTGTAAGAGTCTGGCCTACCATGGCTTTGAGAAAATGATCATTGTCAATGGTCACGGATCCAACCACAATTTAGTCGATATGGTGGCTCGTCGCACTATCATTGAGACCGATGCCAGTTGTGTTTTCTGTAGTTGGTGGAACCTACTCTGTGTCAACCCGGATTTTGAAGAACAGTGGCGGGAAAGCATTTTCCCTGGTGGGTGTTCGCATGCCGGTGAGTTGGAGACATCGATGCTGCTCTATTTATCACCGGAGAGCGTGCGACAGGATAAGATCAAAAGCGAAATTGCCAAGACCAATAAACTCGGTTCTAAATTTGTCTGGACTGACCTGTTTGCCAAGGGGGCTATGGGCTTGATTGAATGGACCAGCCAGTATTCCGATACTGGCGTGATGGGAGAGGCGGAAAAAGCGACGGCTGAAAAGGGACAAATCGTTTTTGAAGAGGTTTCACAAAATCTAGCCGACTTTATTCAGGAATATCATCAGATGAACATCGAGGATCGAACGCGACATCAAACCAAATCACCGATGTTTCCGCTATCTTTTTAGTGTTCAGAACACTGCTGGTCAGTGTAGTTAAGTGGTTCTATTTTCTTTGATCGAATAATCCTGAGGCTCCTTTACGGCAGGCGATTCCACTAGAGATAAACCAACGCTATTAACCACCCTACCTATAGGCTCCGGCACGTCCTCACAGACCTTCAACGAGCCGTACAGCAGATGACTAATGATCTGGCTAAGAAACGAGGAAGACCGTTCTACCTGGCGGCTCGCATTTCTGACACGCTGGAAATGTGTCACAACATCGACTACGACCTACCAACCTGGGTCAACGAAGGATTAATAGACATCTTGATACCCGCTGGTGGCGCGGCGACTGACCCGTTACTCGATGTGACCATGTTGGCTGAACTGTGCTGAAACAAGGAGGTCGCGATCTACCCCGGATTCGACGGCGGTTTGCCGGGACAATTTGTAGGATCAGAAGATGCCCATACCAAAAACCAGATGCGAACGCACGCGATCACTAGCCGATATTATGAGGCCGGTGCAGACGGCATTATGTTTTTAACTGGCATGCAGATCATGATTCTAGGCAGACCATACTCTCGCAGATTGGCTCAACCGATACCCTGGCTCGTACAGATAAAAGGATGATACGACGCTTCCAGTCCTTCAAGTATGCTACGACACCGATGGGGTCTCCGATGTAAGCGCAGCGGCGTGATTGTACTATACGCTAATGATGGGACAGGTCATTATAGGTGTTCACACTGTTGAGGTGGTTTTGGAGAAACACAACCCCAGTGTCGCTTCCGATATTGTCCTGTTTTCGGTACAGCCACAACCACCCGTGGTGTAGATGTATATAGACCGAAGACGCACTGATCCGAAGGGACTGGGCACCACCCAAAATCTATCAAGGATGTGATGAGAAGGGTAATCGTCTCGATATTACCGCCCAATACACCTCCTTATCCGTGGCATGAATTCGATTACCTGACCGGTTCGATTCGCTCTTTCCTCGCAGCCGTCTCAGGAGAAGGTGAGCCATGGATTATTAGGTCATAATCTACGGCAGATACTAGAGGTTGCTATTGACGCTAAACAGTCGGCGCTTCTTGGGAGCGTACCGGTGTAATTACCGCCCGAAGACCGGTCGCTTGCGCTGTATCCAACCGTCCATCCTCCCCAACGATATTTGATCCCCTTCGCAGGTACCAATTGATGAGGAATCCGCATGATCGGTTTCGGAGAAGGTCCCAGCAGACACCTTCGCACAACCGGATCAGGTTGTCCAAATGCGGGCCGAGTTGCTTCCTCGTCAGCGGCTTCTCCACCGGTGAAAATAGCTGAAAGTGGAGACCCTTTGGCCACGCTAGATGCCGCCTCAGCCACGGCGCTGTCAATTGCTCACAGGATCAATGGCATTGGTATGCCAACGCTTTCCCCCTTGACTCCTCTCGTCATGAGGTTGAATAGGTTTCTGTTTTTTGGTCTAAACGCCCACTTCTCATCCAATTCCACTGCCGAAACTTGTATATTCGTTTCCCTAGTGAAAGATGAGATTTTTTTGCTCTCTCCCTTTAACTCCTGGTTTTTGATTTTCAACCTAGATGAAAGTTTAAGATTATGAGAAAACAATCTTGTCATTTTTATCCCGGTCAATTACGATCCGGCCTCAGGAGAAGTGGCGCAATTTTTCAGGTAATAAAAAGGGGAGTTGAAACTAAGAAAGCTGGTTTGTTGATTCTGATTGGGTGAATTATGGTCGTCAGCCACGAATAAACTACCCTGCCACAAGCGGACGGGGTATTAAAACAAGGATAATTTTCTCGGTATCTATACCAACTTCCTTCAAAACCTGATCCGTATACTGTTTAAAAACCACAGACTTAGACTTAGCTGGAAACACCAAATGATATTTAGGACTGTAATACTATAACTCTTATGAAATTGATGCTTGCATCACCGAGAATCTTGGATCAGCTGGACATGTAAAGCGCAATATCGACGGCACGCTTAACTGGGTATATCAGATCTCTATTCATCCTCCATATCCAATTTTGGGCCGTCAGCAGAATAATAGCAAGGAGCATCAATCGTCAGAAATGCCGTCCAAGATTATTTAACCCTATTTCTTTACACCCAACTGCGCAATTCCTTATAATTATCAGGTAGGCCTCAAAATTAATATGGTCGTTAGTTCAGACGGAATGACCTTTATTGGACACAACCTGCCTTGTGGTATCTATGTGCTTCGCATTCGAGTTACAACTGATTTGGACCTTGCCTTCGGCCGATTTAAAAAAGGAAAAGTCATTCACATCCCTAAAGGTTACTATTTGTATATAGGTTCAGCAATGGGGAAAAACGGATCCTCTTCATTAGCTCGTCGATTAGTCCGTCATGCCACCCGTAGTGGTGACCAAACACCTCATAAAATTCGTTCCCAAATGCTGGAATTCTTTCCAACCATTCAGCTTGGAATAGGCGATTTACGTCCTCTTCGTCCCAAAAAACTATTTTGGAATATCGACCACTTGCTAGATCGTGAAAAGGTAGAGATGGACGCTCTGGTAAGTCTGAGAATCGAAGACAAAGTTGAAGGGAAAATCGGTCAATTCCTAGAACTAAGATCTGATACAAAAATCATCGAAAAAGGGTTGGGTGCTAACGATATCGCTGGTAATACACATCTACTTCAGTTGGTCGATGGTGTCCAGAATTGGCCCTTGCTGGTCGACAGTTTAATTCAAATCTGGTCGGACAAAGTCTAAATGGTAGCGTTGAATGATAGCTGTCATGGTATTGAAAACGACTTCACTGCGCGACAAAATTTAGGAAGTTAATTATGTCCCGAGAGTCGAAGCTGTGCGGCAATGGTTTGGGGCAGGTTGATGACTAAGGATTCAAAGCGCCAAAAAACAGGTTGAGCTGGGCCTTGAGTCGAGACTTTGGTGTTCTTTTTGATTCCAATGTAAAAAGTGAGTCCCTCTTTCTGTAGCCATCTAAACCAATTACAGCCGTTCCATTAACTGGATACGCTCGGTGGTATTGGAGTTTCCTTTTTTATCTATCAGCATCCAAAGCAGAGGAAAAGCGGTTGCTCTGTAAACCACAGCGGCCAGCAGAATATTGATCTCGAGTTGTTCAAATTTCCAGTTGCTCCGATCGATAGCAATGATAAAATCAGACTTTGGCGCTAACAGAGCCAACGCAACTTGGGCTATCTGCCGAAAGGGGATTTTAAATTGTTGATAGTTACCGGCAGATTCCCCACAGCCTTGATAGTAGTAGGCCGAACGAGATATGCATAGGTCTGGCAATCGATATCTGGCTGTTTTCAGGCTCGATCAGCCAGCGTTTATCATCTTTTTAAGCCAGTCGACCTCGACCTTCAACTGGCCGATCCGGCGCTAAAGCTCGGATACCAGTTCTTGAGTCTCCTGCTTGGGTTTACTTTTCCTTTTTTGAAAATATTTCCGGTCGCTCCTGCATTATGCGTCTCTTCCATTGATGGATCAGGTTTGGATGAAGCCCGTATTCACTGGATAACTGAGCGATGGCTTTCTCTTTTTTCATGGCTTCGAATGCTACTTTGGCCTTGAATGCTGAACGGTGGCTTCTTCCTATTTTGCCCATATTGCCTCTGCCTCCATCAGATTAGGTGCTGAGGCAAGAGCACAAAATACACCTTAAACTCGTGTCCTAAATATAGGCTCCATTATAGTCCACTCCGGAACAACTTCGATTCCCTGCAGGCGCAATGGATTAACAATCCGCGCTGATTTTAATGATCAGCCTCATCCTTCCGGCATTGACCAGCGACGGGTCGATCTGATGGGGCAACGCGTCTCTCAAATTCTCGGATTCTCCAGCAAGCCGACCGGGAACTTAAACCGGAACCCAAAACCTTTGAACGTGAGGTAGAACAACCCACAATCGACGATCAAATCGGACAGGTGTAAAAATCTATTTCCATCAAATTACCAAAGCTAATTTGAACAGCATTTATCTCATTTGAGGCAGAATTTATGCCTTCATCCACGCCGCTTTCCGAGTAGCAAGTACAATATTTCAAGACTCACGGTTTACTGATTCTAGAGAATCTGCTCAACCAATCCTCACTGGATGACTGGTGCCAGCAAATCTGGCGTGATCTGGAAGCAAGTTTGGACCCGCCCGAGAGTTGGGCCAAAATTCAGAGTGGACTAGATAGTTACCAAGATGATCCGCCTGAATCAGCTTTGGTTTATCTCCAGCCTTAACCTCTATCAATACAAAAATTAGGTGGCGGTGCCTTTGTGGCCGCGTTGACCTGAGCCGGAGAAATCTTGGCAGATGCCTAAATCGGGGCACATTGACGCCTACGGCGGTCGATGGTTACCTTTATGATTGGAGCTACTGCTCATTTGTATGATGTAGAACCAAGTGGAGGGGCTTTCATATTTTGGCCTGATAGTTGACGCCCATCTTTCGGCAGTGAGATTCAATCCGTACCGTTATTTTAGCCAATATGTTCATCGGTATCATCTCCTTTTGCGTTTTAAAAAGTATGCGCTAGTCGTTCTATCACCTATAGGATTTTCCTGCCTATCGAAAGTATGATGTTCTAATTGCCAACCATATTGTGAGAGAACATCCAAAATGGGTATTTCAAAACTAGTAGCGGAAGCATGGTAATAATGGCTATACTTAGCCCCCTTCCCGTTACTTAAATAAAATAGAAACCTGCTATCGGAAGCCCCAAGATCCCCTTCAAGTTCTACTCTCTTATTCATTTCTTCAACCCCACTATCATTGAAAAACCTCATAACAATTTTATTGTCAGGCTGAATAGCTGGTGAAATCATTGATGCAACAACCGTATTGTTTAAACTCCTTTGGTAATAAGCCATCATCTTTACTGAGTCAAATGAAAAAGTAGCAAACGCTAAACCATCCTGCACACATGTAAGCATCCCATATTCATATATAGGTTCATCTAAAGGTTTTTGCAAACCTAATAAAATCAAACTGAAACTTAAAAGTACTGCAACCCCTAAATATTTCATAACAAATATTTCCTTTTATTGTTTTTTCAACCCAGGAATCGCAAATTTCGGCTGATAATTTAATCCCAACTTTTTTCAAATAGTGTTGGCCTGCATCCGTCAATGCCTGGATAATATCGATTTTAACTTTATCTACTATACCAGTTGGCGCTTAAATTACAACTTCATTATAGATAAACACTCAAACTTGGCAAGGAGACGGTTTGAAGTGAATCGGCAGTTGCCTTACTCTTGTTGGAGGGTAAAAAAAGACCATACGCCAACACAGCCTCTCGAAACATCAAACGAACCTCATGGAGAAGGCTTTTGTCCTAATCCTAATTAGGTGTTTAGATCTCAACTGACCTGCCTTTATAAGGGGTAATTTACTTTACTTGGCTGGGATTAGCAGATGGTGGCTGGGGTGGATCAACCCCAAGTTGTCTCCATAAGTTCAATGAATCGAATACTACGGATTTTTCGACACTTTACCTCCTGCAAATGTCACTACTGTGTAATACCTGAATATTTCACTTCCTTACCTATAGCAGCAAAACCCATAAGCACTCCTTGATATGTACCAGTAAATGTCCGTTCTATTGTTACCTTATTGCTACCAGCGCTGATTCCGTCCATTATCAATTGCGAATCAGGAAAGGCCTCACGCCAAGATGTAACATCTTGCTTTCGCCCTATAACATATCTGGAGCGCATAATTCATCTACCACAGACAGATCACCTTTATTCCGCACTTCATTTTCATAATTGTTACCTGTAAGTGTGGAGTGTAGCACAAAACTAATCTTACTAGAAGTCATTTCATAAGTGCCTCATCGTTACGATGAGACAGGCAACATGAAAAAAGGCGCGATAGATGGTCAGCTGTCGATCCCATCGGGTGACAATGTGGCCAAAGCTGGTTAGCCAACCGATGGTGGGCTCTATTTTCCATCCTTTTCGCTAGCCTCGTCGGGGGCGACCATCTGGTGTTTGGGTCTTCTTTCTATTTTTTCGAGGCGCTGCAATCAGCTCAATTTGTTGATCCGCAGGTTGTTCACCTAAAGACTGACTGCCAGAGGCTTGGTCCGCAATCAAAGGCTGTCTCGACGCCTTTGGCTCGAGTCAAGTCAATCCGGCCTCGACCAAGGCACTTCCGCAGGTCAGGCCGAACAGAGGTAGCCTCCGACAGGAATCCTCTGACCGTCGGCCACCACCATCAGTTTGGTACCCTGGCCGCCTTTGGTTTTTCCGACGGCAGGCCCTCTTTTTTTGCGGCTGCCTAGCTACTGTCGATCAAGGTTTCCTCCCCGTCGATCAACCCTGGTTGATCTAGAAGATCGATCAACGTCCACCACACCTGTAACCAGGTCCCGTCTTCTTGCCAACGACGTAATCGAGGCCAACAGGTTGATGGGCTAGGGTATGTGGCCGCTAAATCTGGCCAACCGGCACCTGAGCCTAAGAGCCAAAGAGTGCCTTCAAACAGCTCACGATTGGAGGGCCAGGGACGACCAGGGCTGATCAATTCTGGCCGCAGAGGAGCGGTGGTGTCCCACGGCTGATCGCTTAATACTTCCGATCGATGACTAATAGTTCTAAACAATCTCCTATCAGCCATAAAATACATCATATTGGTCTGACCTTATGAAATGACTTCTAGTATGCGTGCCTAGCACTTTACAGAGGTCTTTTGCCCACAAGCTGTTATGTGAAAGCGTTAGACAACCATATTGTCGTCCGTGATATGATATAATCTCATTGACTAACAGGTCGATAAGATCATCCCACGGATTGGTGCAAATATTGTCCGGACGGTAGAGTATTCAGCTAATGGAATGTACGGAATATACGTTACAGAACTGCCAAAAAATCGTTGATAACTGGATTCAAGAGGTCGGTGTCCGCTATTTCTCTGAACTAACCAATATGGCGATTTTAGCCGAAGAGGTAGGAGAGGTCGCCCGGATCATTTCAAGAAAATACGGCGACCAAAGTTTCAAGGCTTCAGACCGCGAGGTCGATCTGGCCGAGGAATTAGCCGACGTTCTATTTGTTCTAATTTGTCTTGCCAATCAGACCGGCGTGGATCTGGAAACCGCCTTCAAACAGTCGCTAGATAAGAAAACGAAACGAGATCGAACTCGACATCGAGAGAACCAGTTCGATCCCATGCGGTCGGTGTAAACCACCAAGCTGATGAGTAACGGTTTAATTTCTCTGATTTTAGCCGCGATCCTGTTCGCCGGCGTAGTAGGCATCTCCCTGCGTTATGCCTTTTCCAAAGAACGTGATATCCAGGAGTACTTACGGCGAGCACAAACCTACAGATCCCGTAAAAGCTACGATACCGCGATTGGTGCCTACCAACGAGTTATCGAGTTGGATCCAGAGAATATTACCGCTCTCCAAGGTGTGGGAATCTTGCATACTCAGCTAGGTCGATACAACGAAGCAATCCTCGCTTATGAAACCTTAGCCAAGATTGAGCCACAGGATCACCGTGTGCTAAATCGGCTGGCCCGACTTTACGAGAAAGTTGGTAACGAAGAGAAAGCATTAGAAAACTTTGAGGCTTCTCTGGAAATTAGTGAGAGTTCGGTCGAGACCTATATCCATCTAGGCCAACTTCACTATAGAGCAAACCGAATGGAAGAGGCGATTGACGACTACAACAAGGCTCTGGAATTAAGCCCGGGCCATCTCGATACTAGATATCACTTGGCTGACGTCTATATGTCGCAAGGCAATGGGGACGCTGCTATTGAGCAATATAAAATAGTTGTCAGCGCCCTACCTGATGACCTACAAGGCTATGCACAACTGGCACAGGCCTATAACCAATTGGGCCGGCACGAGAGGGCAATTGAGGCTTACGAACAGGCTTTGGGCCTAACGCCTAACTCTCCCCATATATATGCTAACCTAGGACAAAGTTATTATTTGATCAAGAATTATGAACAAGCCGACCAAGCCCTCCAATGCGCTTTAGATCTGGATCCTGACTACGCTCTCGCTCAATATAATTTAGCTGTTTCTTTAGCCGAACAACGCCAAACTGATCGAGCGGTTCAGTATTTAGAACTCGCACTCTATAACGACGCCAACTTAATGCCAATTGCCCGCACCAACCCTGTTTTCGCGAGCCTATCCGACCATCCTGGGTTCTCCCGTTTGCTGAATTTAGCCTAAGGCTGACTTACTGCGATAGTATGTCCATGTCTCTACCACCTCTGGAAATTAATTTAAAATCGCTCTCCAAGGCCCAGCTTTTGGAACAGATCGTGAAGTGGGGCGAACCAAAGTATCGTGCGGCTCAAATCTGGTCCTGGCTGTACCAAAAAGGTATTACCGAAATCGATCAAATGACAAATTTGTCGCAATCGTTCCGGCAAATGCTCAAGACGCAGACTTGGATCAGTAAAGCCCAGTTGAAAGACCAAATTCAATCAGAGGTTGACCGGTCTACCAAGTTTTTGTTTCGAGTAGCCGGAGGTGAGGATGTGGAGACGGTTTTAATGCCGGACGGCAACCGGCTCACGGTTTGCCTCTCCTCGCAGATCGGGTGCGCGATGGATTGCGCTTTTTGCGCAACGGGACAGATGGGCTTTTTTCGTAATCTACCGGTAGATGGAGTTGTGGACCAGTTTTTAGCAATTCAAACTAAACTACAAGAGAATACAGATGAATACATCCGACAGACCAAATTTAATAATAAACGTAAAATTACCAATGTTGTGTTTATGGGAATGGGTGAACCGCTTGCCAACTACCAGCAGGTGGTTTCTGCCATCCGAATTTTAACAGATCCGGATGGGATTAACCTGTCAGGCAGACGGATTACGGTCTCTACGGTTGGGCTTGCACCTCGTATACAACAATTGGCTGAAGAGGGGCTCGGATGCAAATTGGCGTTATCTCTCAACGCTACGACGGACGAAATTCGAACTCGATTGATGCCGATTAACCATCGTTACCCGATTAGAGAGATCATGTCGGCAGTGCGCTTCTGGGTCGAAACCACCGGGATGCCAGTTACCTTCGAATATGTAATGATTCGAGGCTTAAACGACAGTTTGGTCGATGCAGAACGCTTGTGTCGTTTGGTCCAGAATATTCCCTGCAAGATCAATCTGATTCCTTTCAACGAAATTGAAGGATCAGACCTACATCGACCAGAGGAACGGCGAGTCGAGCGTTTTCACCGGATCTTGACGCAACACCATCGGGTTGCCCCTGTCAGATACAGCAAAGGACGGGATATCGCTGCAGCTTGTGGACAACTTCGTACCATTTACGACCAGGCGGGTACACGTCTTTCAATCAATCCAGTTCCCTCTTAGTTTCGTAAAATCTTGCCGTTACAGCGAAATTTGGAATGGCTTCGTCTGGCCGGCTGAGAGATCACAGACCGCAGAGGTCGGACCGGCAAAAAAATGAC
This sequence comes from Candidatus Poribacteria bacterium, assembly GCA_030748495.1. GTDB lineage: Bacteria > Poribacteria > WGA-4E > WGA-4E > UBA9662. Next base: position 46,777 of record JASMLX010000021.1, read on the forward strand.
GATGAGGTTCAATGCGGACTGATTGAACTTTTGAGGTGCATAAGAAAAGTATGGGGCTACTGAATTCAAGCAGAAAAAGGCTAAAATAAAACAGAATATTCAGGTAGTTTAAGCCGCTACTTTTGGCAAGAAGCAGTCAAAAAGAACCACAAAAAAGCACTAGGCAAATATTTATTATTTACTGGTGGCCTGAACATGCCTGGGAAACTTTACGCACCTCTTTCATAAATATTTAATGGCTAAACGGAAAGAGAGACCGGGAGGGGTGAAGGATGAAGTGAGAATAGTGAATAGAAGGTGGAAGGTCGGATCAGACCAATATTTCTGATAGCCAGTCCTGCATGGCCGTCTGTGTCTGCTGCCAGATCTCTACCAGTGGCGTAGACATCTCTTTGACTCTGTCTGGCGCCTGGCTCTCGGCTTGATCTTCCATCCTGGCCGCCAGGGCTGATGCCCGTTGGGCTCCACTACTGCCCCAGGTTCCTTTCAGGCGATGGCTCAGCCTCTTCACCTGCGGCCAATCTTCGGTCTCTATCGCCGCCTCCAACTCTCTTAGTTGCGGCCCCATCGTCTCTATGGTCAAATCCACGATCTCCTGCACCATCGCCAATCCTCCTATTTCCATTAAACTATCCGCTTCAAACAGTGGAATGCCCTCTAACTCTGCCCTCTGGTCTCGATCAGCTATGGTCTGTGGCTCCTCTACCGCTTGAACTTCCGACCTTAACCGCCTTATCTCGGCTACCAGTTGCGCCATTTGCAACGGTTTGCCCAGATGCCCATCCATGCCCGCTTGCCGACACTGTTCCGTTACCCCTTCCATCACGCTGGCCGTTAAGGCCAGGATCGGTGTCCGTTTCCCCCCACCCATGGCCTGTTCCAGCTGCCGCATCTGCCGACTGGCTTCGTAACCGTCCATCTGCGGCATCTGCAGGTCCATCAGAACTAGATCGTACCGCCCAGCCTGGAATTTATCTAACGCCTGCTGCCCATCAACCGCCTCTTCCACCTGACCACCTAACCTCTGCAGGTGACGAACCACTACTACCCGATTGACCGCCACATCGTCCACCACCAGCACCCGCCGCTGGCTGAGATCGATCTCCACTTGAGCCTCCTCTTCTTCCACCAGTTCCATCTCCGTCCAGGGCAGTGGTAACTGGAACCAGAAGCTAGAACCCCGACCCAACTGACTCTCTACTCCTATCTGCCCGCCCATGCCCTGCACGAACTGCCGGCTAATAGACAGACCTAAGCCGCTGCCGCCATGACTACGAGTGTTGCTTTCATTCAGCTGAGTAAAGGCTTCAAATAGTCTCGGTTGTTGATCCTCAGCAATACCGGGCCCGGTATCCTTAACCTCAAACTGTAAACGGTCGGCCTGCAGCGGCCGGACCTTCAGTCGCACGCTACCACTGTCCGTGAACTTGAGGGCGTTGCCTATCAGGTTAATCAAGACCTGACGGACTTTTTGCTGATCCCCTTCTCGGCCCGGCCTTAACTCTGGCGACCACTCCAGTTGTAAGGATAATCCTTTCTCCGTCGCCAGTGGATGCAGCAGATCTATCACCTGCCGACAGGTTTGGGCCAGATCAAACGGTTAGCGGCTATAGGTCACCTCAGCGGCCTGCAGGCGGGAGAAATCTAAAATCTCGTCGATCACGCCCAGTAGGTGGTGAGCCGAATTGGTGGCCCGTTGCACATCCTCTAGCTGTCGGGGTGTCAACGGGTCTTGGTCTAACAGGTCAAGGGAACCCAGAATGCCGTTCATCGGGGTGCGAATTTCATGGCTCATACGGGAGACAAAGCGGCTCTTGGCCTGGTTGGCCTCCTCGGCTTCCGCTTGGGCGGCTTCCGCTCTAAGCTGTAATTCCTCGGCCGTTAGTTGGGCCTGTTGGGCCTGTTCTAAGGCTCGATTTAACAACTCGGTTCGTTGCCCAACTTTCTGCTCTAATTCTTGTTGATACTGATTCCGTTGGGCTAAAAACTCCTTTAAATCCGATTGCACCACCTCAATCACAGCGGCCAGATCGCCTAAGACTGAGTCTGAATCCAGCTGGAGGTCATCGACGGAATCCGCTTCCTCGGTCAACCATAGCATCTGGCTCAATTGTTGCGTTAAAGCATCCGCTTGTTGCCGGTATTGACCAATTTTCTGCTGCAGATCAGCCGGACTCAACGTCTCAGCTGACACCTCCGCTGCTATCTCCACTGGCCCATAGAGTTGTTGCAGGGCTTGATCCAGATTGTCCACCAGTATTGTTTTTTGCTGCCTGGCAGGTGACAGAAGAGCGTAGAATATTTTGGCTATTCCCCGCTTGCCGGCCGGTGGAACAACGAAATCGAGTTGGAAATCTACTTGGAGTTGCTCTACGGCTGCTGCCGCTTTAATGCGTGTTAAATGTGAGGCTGCTGTAACCTCAGTTGCATTGATAATGCCATACTTGATTCCGTCTCCCAGTTGAGTCTGGATCTGGTTAACAGTCTCAAGGCCCAGTTCAATTATCTCGGGTTCAACAACACCAGATAGATTAGCGACTATAGTTTCACCCTCAATCACCGAGTATTTCGTACTAGCGGCTTCTGTTTCACAAACCCATTCCGGCCGACGCACCACCTTCAGGCTTCGGTCACCCACCTGCATGGTTTTCTGCTCTTGCTGCCACAATTGCAGGAACTCAGACCTGTCCACCGATTGCCGCTGTTGCTGACGGATTTCGGCCAGGGCCTCCTCCGGGTTGGCATGGAAGGAGAGCTTTAGACCGGGTTGCAATCGGCTAAATAGCCCAACTGCTTGCTTGATCAACCAGTTGGGATTAATCAATGCTGCACTAGCGAACAGCTCCAATTTGGCCCACTCCTCTATTTTTGGCTGCAGATGTTCCCACACCAGGCGACTACTCTGTAGTTGTGGGCTGGCATCGACTATCAAATAGAGGCCTATTTTATCCTTCTCCTGACAGGCCGTCATAATTCTGTCTATGATTGCCGTGCTGGCTTTAGTGATTTCCAGGGTGAAGTTAGACTCAACAGTCGTGATCTGGAACACCAGATGGCCCAAGTAGTTGAACTCTACCATTTCACCGGTCGGCAGTTGAGTGCTAAGATCTTGCGGCTTCAGCCCCAAATCATCATACAATTGCGAGGCCAATTCTTCTGAAGGTCGAGGCGATAATCGAATCAGCTGGCCCGAGACTCGACCTCGCCGGTCAGATAGTGGGCTGACTTCATGGCTGTAGGTTTGACTATTAATAGTGATGGTGTCGGTGGCATCTGTCAGCAGCGGAAAGGCCTGGGACAAGGGTCGCCCTTCCACCAGTTCTGCGGTGGTCTGCAACAGCTGTTCGGCTCGCGGGTTGAGAGTCAGGATCCGCTGCTGTTGATCCAACACCAGTCCAGCCGACGACATGCGCTGAAAGACCAGACTGCGGTAGTGGGGCATCAGGTTGGTGCCAAACAGCGCCCAGGCTATCAGCAACGGCATCGAGGCTAGCGACCAGGGCATGATGAGGTAGAGGACAGCCATTGATCGCAGTTGAGCGGGTAAAAAGAGGAAACCTACTACTAGCAAAGGGGAGAATAGTGACAATAACAGCCATCCGGCCTGTTGTCGCCGAATGGACGAGGAGGATCGAATCCAGTTCAGCAATAGCCGGCTCAGACTGGCCAGTTGGATCAGGCCCCAACAAAAGGTCCAACACTTCCCCAGGACGGTTCGTTGGAAAAGAAGCAGATGGGAAACTGGATCGTAATCGATGGATCCTACCAGTAACTCCAGCCGAAACAGGCGTTGGTAAGCATGGGTCAAAAAAAGGAGCACCAAACTAGTAGCCAGTAGGCGTTGCCAGCCGGCAGGCCATAACAACGGTCGCCAACTGAGCACCAGCCAGAGGGTAGAGCAAATAACAGCAGTTATGGCAATGATGAGCCAACTAGCCCAGAAGCGTATTTTAGACAAAGCCAGAGCAGGATCTGATATTTCAGTGGCCAACAGATAAAGAGCATTAAAAGTGAGGGCTAGAGCTAAACACAGGCTAAGCACAGCCAGTGGCGGTGCCACGGCCAGGTGTCGACGCCGCCAGCAAAAAAAGGCCAGAGCCAGCGTGGGCAGGGATAAAAAGGCAGATAGGTGAGCTGGCAATGTCATAATAGATTAAGTATTAAGCTACTCTAGCCGGTTGAAGCAACCAGATATATAAGACTGAGGTCACTGAAGGCCGCAAAAAGAATTTTACTGAATAGGCGAAATCACTTAATAATTGGATAGGAATATCTGCTGGCCATAGCATACAATAATCAATATAAAATTGCAATAGCTTTCGTGAATATTTAACATCTGGGCGGAAAGTCGGTGGAGAGGTAAAGTGGGAAGGAGGAATTTAGAGTGAATAGATTTTGAGATCGCTATGCACGTCTCCTTGAGTGGCGTATCCGTGGTGGCAGCAAACACCACTCACCTGTACTTGACAACATAAACAAAATGGTACATTAGCAACGACACATTATGCCTTTTCCGAATCAGCCAACTCCGGAACTGACTTGTAAGCTATTTTGAATCACGCCGCAAGCGGCGGGGTATTAGCCCTCTGTTGCGCAATGAAAACGCCATGCACCTGTAGATAAATCTTATATTGACACCCTGCGGTGGACTAAAAAAGACAGACTCCTTGGTGATCTTTAAAAAACCCTACTACAATGTTAAAATAGTAAAAACCCTTAAAAAGGGGTCTAATGGAACTATTTAAGGAAACTCTGCCCCAGCATCCGTATACAGTCGTTGAGGTTGTCCAATATATTAAAGACATACTGACTTTTGAACCAGCGTTATCTGATATTTGGGTTAAAGGAGAAATATCAGATTTGAACCGACCGTATTCAGGACATCTGTATTTTAAGGTCAAAGAAGAAAACAACACTATAAACTGTGTCATTTTCAAGAATCGCGCAATCAACCTGGAAAGCCAACCGAAAAACGGTGATGAGGTACTCATTCACGGCAAAATTGATATTTACCCTAAAAATAGTACCTACCAATTGATTGGGGACCAACTTAAACCAGCCGGCATTGGCCTGATGCAGTTAGAATTAGAACATCTGAAAGCCAGATTGGGAAAAGAGGGCCTATTCGATGAAGAGCACAAAAAACCAACTCCCTTGTTCCCAAAAAAGATCGGTGTTGTCACTTCGGCCACCGGCGCGGCAATTCAAGATATTATACGTGTACTTTCAGAAAGGTACCCAGTTGTAGAGGTCTTACTGTTTCCCACGCTAGTTCAGGGTAACGAAGCCCCTACCCAGATCGTAACCGCTATCCAGATGGCCAATCAACGTTCGGACCTCGATCTATTAATTGTTGGTCGCGGTGGAGGATCAATTGAAGAGTTATGGTCCTTTAATGATGAATCGGTTGCTCGAGCGATATTTGCTTCACAGATTCCAATCATCTCCGCCGTTGGCCATGAAACAGACGTCACGCTGGCAGATTTCGTTGCCGACTACCGATCGGCTACCCCCTCATCCGCCGCCGAGCACGCTGTTCCGGATCAACATGAACTAAAGAGAAAAATCTATGATCAGGAATCACGATTGCTACAAAACATTGGACAAATAGTAAAATTCCTCAGGACAGACTTGCGAGCCCTCGAGCACCAAATTCCAGCCGAAAGACAACTCAACCGTATCAATCGGCTCCGGCAGAAAATCGGGCAGATGCAATTGACCAGCCAAAACATAATCAAACAAAAAATACACCAATTGAAGGATATTGTAAATCATTGTCAGCAGAAACAGATGTTGTCGATTAAAGATCTCAAGCAGGATAAGGAGACCAAACTCCGGGTCAACGCAGCAAAGCTAAGCCAGCTAAATCCACTTGGGATTCTAGAGCGTGGCTATAGTATTGTCAGTAACAGTAATAGGAAACCAATCACCAACACTGCATCGGTCGAGATTGGCGACACCGTTTATATCAAGCTTGCACAGGGTAAACTTACCAGCCAAGTTATATCGAAGGAGGAAATTGAAAGTGGATAGAGACGTCAATTTTGAAGAGAGTTTAACACAACTTGAAGAGACTATCAGTCTTCTGGAATCCGGGGATGAGCTGACACTGGAGGAATCACTCAAGGCTTTTGAAGATGGAATTCGCCTGGCCAGATTATGCCGCCAAAAGCTAGACGACGCAGAGTTGCGAATTCAGAAGTTAACTGAGGATGGGGAAGAACCATTTAGCACTGTAAAAGATGAGGTCTTTGACCAGATTTAGCCAACTATTTTAAGCAGAATCTAATTGAATAAAATCTAAATGAATAAAACTAGACATAGCAATTTCTATCCTGCTTTTCTGTTATTACTAATTTATACCTCGGTATCGACCAGTCAACCTTCAAAGCTTGTTATTGCTCACCGAGGCGCCTCTGGTTACCTTCCTGAGCATACGTTAGCGTCTATAGCGCTAGCTCATGGGATGGGCGCCCACTACATCGAACAAGATATTGTTTTATCCAAAGATGACCAACCAATCGTTTTACACGATATCTATCTTCAAGCGGTTACGAATGTCGCTGAGGTTTTTCCAGGGCGGGCTAGAACAGATGGAAAATACTATGCCATCGACTTCAATCTAGCTGAAATTAAGCGATTGAAAGTTACCGAGCGATCCGATATTGAAAAGAATACTGTCGTTTATCCTGAACGATTCCCATCTCACCAATCGACTTTTCAAATCCCCACATTGAGCGAAGAGATTGAGTTGGTTCAGGGGCTGAACCATAGTACTGGTAAATCAGTTGGCCTCTATGTAGAGATTAAAGCGCCTGCATGGCATCAACAGCATGGAAAAGATGTTAGTCAAGTAGTTCTCAAGACACTCAGCGATTACGGGTATACTAAGCGAGACGATCTGGTATACGTACAGTGTTTTGATCCATTTGAAACTCGGCGGATACGTGAAGTTTTGAAAACCGACCTCAAATTGGTACAGTTAATTGGTTCCAACCGCCCAAATTCCGCCATCGATTATGAACAGATGGTATTGCCGTCAGGTTTAAAACTGGTTGCCGGTTACGCCGACGGGGTTGGTCCGTCGATGCGACATATTGTTAAAGGGGTTCAAAAGGATGGAAGGCCAATTCTATCATCGTTAGTCCATGATGCCCACAAGTTGAATTTAGAGGTTCATCCTTACACCCTAAGAGCCGACCGGCTACCACCACAAGTGATCGACTTTGATCATCTGTTACGAATATTCTGTCTTGAGGCAGATGTCGATGGAATTTTTACTGACTTTCCAGATTTAGCGGTCGATTTTCTCAGCAATTGTGAGAGCGGGCTTCGATTGGCAGATAAGACGATATCCGACCGCGCCGCTGCCTGGTTGGATCAGCATTTGCGGATGAATCAGATTCAGGCCATTGGGAGCCATAACAGTTTCAAGGAGGCCATTGACCCGTCATTAATGCAAATCCTTAGACAGATAGAGCCGGATACGGCGGATTCGCTAGATTATGAGCATGTTTCCCTAACTGAGCAACTAGATTTAGGGTTACGCCAACTAGAGCTAGATCTATTTTATGATCCTGAGGGAGGAAGATACGCGAACCCCTATGGGATTACGGCGGTCAAAGAGATGAACTTGCCTCCTGGGCCTACTTATGATGTGGAAGGCAAGATGGAGAGACCCGGTTTCAAAGTACTACACGCGCAAGATATAGATTTTCGAAGTAACTGCCTGACGTTTAAGGATGCCCTAAAGGAGGTTCGCCGGTGGTCTGAAGCACATCCAAGGCATACGCCGATCTTGATTACGATCAATACTAAAGAGGGTGTTATCGATCAGCCGAATTTTGTACAACCGATACCTTTTGACGGGCAAGCGTTCGACCGTTTAGACCAAGAGATTCTGGCCGTTTTTGAAATGTCAGAATTAATTGTGCCTGATCGTGTCCGGGGAGATTATCAGACACTAGAAACCGCAATTATCGCTGATCAGTGGCCAACGCTGAAAGAATCCCGTGGAAAAGTCTTCTTCGCACTGGATGCCGGTCAGGACAAAATCGACATCTACAAAGATGGTCATCCTTCGCTACAAGGTAGAATTCTGTTTGTCAACGCGAAAGAGGGGCAACCGGAAGCGGCATTTCGGGTGATTAACGATCCGGTTACAAACCGGCAGTATATTCAAGATTTAGTCCTAAAAGGATACCTGGTTCGAACGAGGGCCGATGCGGAGACGAAAGAGGCTCGTACGGGTGACAAAACTCGGTTGGAAGCGGCGCTAGATTCTGGTGCACACTTCATCAGTACCGATTACTATCTGCCTGAAAACAAGTTTGGTACCAACTATCGGGTACAATTGCCAACCCAAACATCAGTCCGGTTCAATCCCAATCTCTTTTCGGATAACCTATCCTCGTCTCTTCTGGAGTAAAATCTGAAGTGAGATTAGGCTAACCCTCAATCGGTATCGTGGATTAGTTCGGTCGATAGCTACCGATACAGATTAAGCAATACGAATTGGGTCACGTTGAAAAGATGGTCAAGTAAACCGGTTCCTGTCTACCATAGGAAATTTAGCGATATTGTTGCTGAAATAGACCAGGGTCCTGAAAAATATTTGACTGGAACACTTCGTTGACTTTTTTCCGCAGATCGCATTATTAATGGGGAACTCGGTAGAAACGGAGAATTCTGACTACTGCTGGGTGATTGATCCGTTTAGTGGAACCGCAATTTCGTAGCGGGTTTCCCCTCTATTTGGGTATTTGAGGCTTCTCACTTTATCGTGGCGATTCAATTCTTGGCGTTAGTTAATTTACACAATCCGATAGTCTGTCGGCGACAGAAACTGAGTGGTCAAAACTGGAGTTGAGAAGGTGTCACGGCGAACTAACCTTGCGACAGGTGGTTCTGAATGAGCAACGAAACGATTATTGGCAACACAAATCCGCCGAACCCCTTTTGACCTAGATGCCGTATCTCGATGCTTATGGAATGATCGATAAATGTCAATTATCCGGCCGTTTTCACGTTGTAATGGTCAACCAGTTCTGATACGATATCACTATTGCTAGTGAAACTACCGCAAATCTAAGCCCATAACATACGGAACTAAATACTGAGACGTTAACACGGAGGTGCTTATGCAAGCCGCTGTCCTGTTTGAGCCTGGTAAGCCGTTGGAAGTAGAGGATCTAGACCTCGCTTCGCCGCAAGAGGATGAAGTTGTCGTCGGCATGGTCGCCAGTGGTGTTTGCCACAGTTGTCTGCATACCGCAGACGGAAGTTGGACCGGTTTTCCCATGCCGATGGTATTAGGAGATGAAGGCGCCGGAGTGGTGGAGGAGGTGGGTGCTAACGTGAAACACCTGAAACCGGGAGATCACGTTATCCTATCCTGATCGCCAACCTGCGGTCAGTGTCATTACTGCGTGACAGGACGCTCTCAACTTTGCGAGCGAACCGTGCCCATGATGGGCGGGCTGTTTGATGGCACGACAAGAATGTCACTGAATGGTCAGCCTATCTATCACTATGGCCACGTAGCTTCCTATGCCTCCCGCTCGGTCGTTCCCGCCTCCTGTGCGATCCCCATCAGAAACGATATGAACCTCAGGACAGCAGCCCTAATCGGATGTTCGGTTATGACTGGTGTTGGTGCTGTTCTTAATACGGCACAAGTACCGGCCGGTGCTAGCATGGCGGTTTTTGGAGTTGGGGGCATCGGATTGAATTGTATTCAGGGAGGAGCGCTGGTGGCTGCCAACCCGATCATCGCGGTGGACGTGAACAAGGATAAGTTTGAGTACGCCAAGCAACTCGGGGCCACACACTGTGTGGACGCCTCAGTGGATAACCCGGTGGAAGTAGTCAGGGATCTGACCAGGCGAGGAGCCGACTACGCTTTCGTCGCCGTTGGTGTAGCCGATGTAATCAAGCAAGCTTGGGAGTGTCTGGCACCGGCAGGAACCAACGTTCTAATCGGGCTCCCACCGACCGGATCCACCGTGACCTTCAACACGGGAAGCCTGCAGGCCAACGAAAAAGTGATGCGAGGCTGCAAATATGGGAGCGCGCGGCCCCGCGATGATTTCCCGCGTTTGGTCGAACTCTACATGGCAGGAAAGCTGAAGATCAATGAACTGATCTCGCACCAGTACACCATCGAGGAATCGAACGAAGCCTTCCGGGCCTTAGCCGCGGGTGAAGTAGCACGAGGGATAATTGTTTTCTAATATGACCCTGTTTTCCAATACAATTACCAAAGAGTGGCTGGGCAGCATGCACCCGCTGCTAGTCACGAAATTTTCCAGCATTCACACGATCAGGAGGTAACTCGACGTCCTCGCCGTCACCCGAACAAATCAGTCACGGCGCTGAATCCCATCATTGACGAATACACTCAGGTCTTGGACCATCCGGCCATTAAGCGGTATCAATCCGGGCAAATTGTATCTGATTACAGCCATCTGCCTTTTGCTTAGTGCTTTACGACCATCTGTCGTAAAACGGGCCAAGCTAACCAGCAAATTCTTCAACCTCTCTTTGCCCAAAAAGCGGGGTTGAAACTGGCATTCCCTTCTCGGCTGGACTGGCCGTCTTCCACGCCTTTATAGATTCAGCACTGCTTAACGTAGTCGAGTTCCTGATTAGTCCCAGAAATTACTCCAATCCAGTTTAGCATGTCCGAAACTAAACTACCGTAACATTTTGTTGCCCAAAAAATCGGTTTGGCAACCACACTCTAGGAGCCGTTACCTGCCGCCATGGCTAGAGCTAGGGCAATTAAACCGATATACCTACCGTCTGGTTTTACCTTGAAGATATTTAGTATGGTGTGTCCGATTGAGAAAAACGCAAAACGCCTACGCAGCGCCGGTAAGGAACAGATGGGAAAAACGCTTGCGCCCTATTTCCGCTAGTTTGGCCAAGAGCGTACTGCACGTTTACGGTTCTTCTGTACCGATATGTGGGGCTTACCTTGATTAGTGGATTAGTGACTAATGATTAGTGATAGCAACAACTCTGTGAATTGTCGTGCGTTTTTCATGGCTAATTTGATAATGGTAAAAAAGTAAGTTATAGTATAATCATTACTTTTTTCCAGGTCAGATACATATCATTACATGAAGGTTTTCCGTTAAATATAGTGAATACGATTTGGCCTGCCGCTTATGAATTAACCACCAGCTAGATTAATAAGGAATATCATTTTGACTAGTCGGGAAAAGCAGAGTCCTAGCTTGATGGATCAGTACAACACCTTGAAACGCCGGCATGGCGATGCAGTTTTGCTCTGCCGGGTCGGTGATTTCTATGAAGCGTTCAATGAGGATGCTGAACTGATCTCTCGTGTACTCGGAATTGCTTTAACTGGACGAGACAAAGATAAGAACGGGAACCGTGTACCGATGTCTGGGGTTCCCCATCACTCACTGGACTCCCATCTCTATAAGTTGGTTAAGGCCGGTTATAAAGTCGCTATCTGTGAACAGATGGAAGACGCTAAGAAAGCCAAAGGTCTCGTCAAGCGAGATGTCGTGCGTGTAGTGACTCCTGGTACGGTGACCGACCTAAATGTGTTGGACCAGAAAGCCAACAACTATCTTTGTGCCATTCACTATCAAAAGCGGTCGTCGACATTTGGTTTCGCGGTTGTCGATCTTTCTACCGGTGAGTTTTCGGTTACCGAGTTAGAAGGGGAGTCCAAATTGTGGGCTGAGATTAGCCGAACAGCGCCACGCGAATGCCTGTTCTCTGAAGATTTCGCTAACGATGCTCTATTCGAACAAATCCGTATCGACTTAGGGACGACGATTAACCTTCTGCCCGATTGGCGGTTTAGCCATGACACCGCACGAATGGAACTTCTGGATCATTTTGGCACCACCTCGCTGGATGGGTTCGGGTGTGAACACCTCCTCTCTGCTACCTGTGCTGCTGGCGCTTTAATGCACTATCTGCTGGAAACTCAGAAAAGAGAGGTAGAGCATCTGACCACCTTGAAGACCTATTCCACCGCCAGTTTTATGGTGTTGGATGCTGATACGCAACGGAATCTGGAATTGACCAAATCGATGCGAGATCGTACTGAGAAAGGAACACTACTGGAGATTATCGATAATACGGTGACTTCGATGGGAGGCCGAAGACTCCGCCAATGGATCTTGCAACCGCTGTTGGAGGTAGATCTAGTCAATACCCGTCTGGACGCAGTCGAGGAGTTGAAAAACCAGATCCATCTACAAGAAGAGTTGCGGGAGGCCCTAAATCAGATCTACGATATTGAACGGCTGATTACCCGTATCAGTTTAGGGGTTAGCAACGGGCGTGAGATGTTGTCCTTAAAAGTCTCGTTTCAGATGGTCAAACCGGTCCAGCAGTCGCTGGCTGAATCTCAATCCACTTTTTTGCAGACCTTGAACGAGGCGTTGATCGAGGCGGCTCAGGTTATAGACCCACTGGCCAACTTGATCGAGGAGGCCATCCATCCCGAACCACCAAATACCATCACCGAAGGTAATTTGATTAAAGATGGATACAATGCGGAGGTCGATGAACTGCGGCAAATGACTACCTCTGGTAAAAACTGGATTGCCGAACTGCAACAGAGAGAGCGGGATCGAACTGGCATCACCTCGCTCAAAGTCGGATTTAATCAAGTTTTTGGTTATTACATTGATGTGACCAAAACTAATTTGGATCTGGTTCCCGAGGACTATATTCGTAAGCAGACGTTAGTCAACTCCGAGCGTTACGTTACGACGGAACTGAAAGAGTATGAGTCCAAGATTCTAAACGCAGAAGAGAAGGCACAGGCCTTAGAGTACGACCTATTTTGTCAGATTCGAGCACAAGTAGCTGAAGAGACAGAGGTAACCCAGAAGGTCGCCACCATCATCGCCACCATCGACTGTCTGGCTAATTTTGCTTATGTGGCTTCCAAATTCGACTATACTAAACCGGTGATTGACGACAGTAGTGAAATCGTTATTAAAAATGGTCGCCATCCCGTTGTGGAACAACTGTTTCAAGAGGAAGGATTTGTTCCCAACGATGTTACCATCAACTGCGTCGACCAGATGCTTCATGTCATTACGGGGCCCAATATGAGCGGTAAATCAACCTTTCTGCGACAGGTAGCTCTAATTACTTTACTCGGTCAAATCGGCAGTTTTGTTCCCGCTTCAGCGGCCAAAGTTGGATTGGTTGATCGCATTTTTACCCGTGTTGGCGCCTCGGATAATCTGGTTAAAGGTCAAAGTACCTTTCTGGTCGAAATGAACGAAACTGCCAATATATTGAATAATGCCACTCACCGCAGCCTGATTATCCTGGACGAGATTGGCCGTGGGACAAGCACCTTTGACGGTATCAGTATCGCCTGGGCGGTAGCCGAGTATATTCTAGATCAGAAGGCTATCGGTGCTAAAACCCTTTTTGCGACCCACTACCACGAACTAATTGAACTAGCCGGCAAGTATCCGTTAGCCAAAAATTACAATGTAGCTGTACACGAAGATAGCCAGCAAATTACCTTTCTTCGCCGAATTGTGGAAGGAGGAACCGATCAGAGCTACGGTATTCACGTCGCCAAATTGGCCGGGTTACCCAGATCAGTCACCGATCGGGCCCACCAGATTTTAGAGGTGTTGGAACAACACCACCTCAGCATTGACGGTGAAGCGTCTGATGAAAAAGCAGATGCGCCTAAGGCTGATGTCCCTATCCCACCTAAAAATCCACGCTTGCGAAGAAGTAGCACCAAATCGACCTTCCAAACGGATGCTCTACAGATGGCCCTGTTTAAACCCAAAACCCATCCGATTGTGGAGCAACTACAGAATCTCGATTTGAACCAGTTAGCCCCCTTGGATGCTCTCAACCTGCTGTACGAACTAAAGAATAAAGCCGACTTGCCAACGAAGTAACTTCTAGTAAAAGCCTTCGATTCGATTGGTATTTCCACCTGGCTGTTCCATAGGGTGGTATCATTTTTTGTGACACTTAACTTTATGTAAACCTAACACCAGCCCCTGTATAGCAGGCAGCATACTGACGATAAAAGGGTGGCAACTATAACAACAAAGTTGAGGGGCCATCTGACAAGACAGACTCCTTGTAGATAAGGGCAAGTTGCTTCCGGCTCGCAGCCCGGGAACAGTACGCCATGGAGTTGGCCCGAGATTAATGCTGTGCCATCCGTAAAACTTTCCGGACGACCTTTGAGGAATTCGATCAGGCGACTCCGCCAGGATTGCAGTTTGGTCTCTAAGCATAGTAGCCTGCGTGTTCTTCTTGTAGACACTCCTTAACGCGGTCAGTATCGCTCTACATGATAGGCTAAAGGCTCTGGCCCATACAGGTGTTTCTGGCGTTGACCTCTTTTCCTACATCCCGAAACAATCCCACAATACTCCGTTTGTTGATCATATCTATCAGGAAGTCAGGAATTGATCCACCGGGGTGCATATATAGCATATAGGCAATTTTTACCCGGCCCGATTCCGATGGCTCCCATTTCCAAATGCCGGCCCCCTTCTTCAAATAGGTCACATCTTTAGTTCTGGCCCTTGCGATCGCTTTATCATCTGGATCCAACAGGATCCAATAACACATCGTTGTAGCATCTTGGTCTCCAAATGGCGTACGGTTCATTTTAAAAAAGTATTCTCTGTCATCGAAAAACGGCAAATCCACTTTAATGCGTTGATAACCAACCAAACCAGTATCCGAACGCTCAATCACCCGGCTTTTTAATGATTCGGCATCAGAAAGAAACGAATTATAACTTTCCACATCCATGATAACATCGGTAACCAAGTTTGGCTCGACATCTAACGTCTTCTCTACTTTAACAGCCTGGAGTTCAGAGCCGTCCAGTTCCTTGACACTAATATGGATGGAATCGTTGGTTGTTTCCAGGGAACGCCACTCTGAATTGGCATTCAGTACAGTCAATAATGAACGGTTCCCATTGAATTTATCTTGTCCAAAACTTATGTTAATCAACAGGATTAAAAGGACATTAAGTAAAAATTTTCTCATTTTACCCACACAATTTTTTTGTTAAAGAAAACAAAAATCGTTTAGAAACTGGAGGAATCAAGGTTTGAGGCTGTTGAGAGAGTTGAAAACGCCTTTTCGTAGGATTCAAGAAGATATGCCAGATATCCACGTTTTTCTTCTTAGTTTAAGATCCCGAATTTACATAGCTAGTGCAACATCTAGCGTGATTTTCTGATTCAAAAATAACTCAGCAGGCATCGATCCGCCA
>JASMLX010000220.1 GCA_030748495.1 Candidatus Poribacteria bacterium
ATTACCCCACGGACCTCTGTCGTTCCACGGTCTAACAAAGTAGGTGGGTGGGTTATTAGCTTCGGCCCATAGATCAGCTAAGGATCGGAACCGGAACTCATTAGGGTTAAGGGACCGGATATTCCAGTAGAAGAGATGGAGCGTATGATTGCCCCCTATCTGGTAGAAGATAAAGATGTGTCAGGTAAGATGGTGGTGTTTTTACAAATAAAATGGGGCTAGTATGTCTTACCGCGAGGATTTGCAGAATTGGACGTATGCTGGTCGGATGGGTTCTAGTCAGAATGTCTGTCTGCTGTTGGACAACAATGAATAGGCCTTATTTCACTCGCCAGAAAATGGCATCGGAGTTAAACGATCTAAAAACTTGAAAGATTGGGCTGATCACCAACACCTAACCTTGGGTCAGCAGGAATGGGGATGGGCGGCCGGGCGACTAACCGCCGGGCACATCTTAGATTTGCGGCATATAGCCGAGATAAGCAAACTCGTCATGTTTTTCACGGTCCAGTCTCCAGAAAGATCCAACCCAAGGAGACGGATGGTAACGCTTCATTGGGCTTAGCCTGGAGTGACGATCTACTACATTGGAATTGGCCAGCAAAATCGTGACTTCGATTAGCATGAAATTACTACTCTTTCTCTCTTGTCTATTATTTTTTCTGACCTCACTCCTGTATCCAGAGAGCCCGGCTCGACATTACTGGCCACAATGGCGCGGACCATTGGGTACAGGAGTCGCTCCAGATGCAGATCCGCCACTTGAATGGAGCGAGGACAAAAACATCCGATGGAAGATCGACCTGCCAGGTAAAGGTCATTCCACCCCCGTTGTATGGAAAGATCGGTTGTTTCTCACCACAGCGGTGCCTTTTGGCCCGGAAATGCCAGCCAAATATAGTGGCTGGTCCAATGCCCATGATGAAGTTGCCATCACCCATCGGATCCAGTTCCAAGTTATGGCTATCAACCGACAAGATGGAAACACAATATGGCAGAAGATACTGCGTCAAGAACTCCCCCATGCGGGAGGACACTTCACCGCCAGCCTAGCCTCTAACTCCCCGCTAACCGATGGCCAGCATCTGTTTGCCTTCTTCGGCTCTTTTGGGCTTTATTGCCTTAATCTGGATGGCGAACTAATATGGGAAACTGACCTGGGACAGAAACGAACGCTGCACGGCCATGGCGAAGGTTCCTCGCCGGCTCTCTATCAAGACACCTTGATTATCAACTGGGATCACGAAGAGGAATCGTTTGTGGCCGCTTTCGACAAGGAAACAGGCCGGCAACGCTGGAGGGCTGATCGGGACAGCGTTTCATCATGGTCGACGCCGACGATTGTCGCCGACCAGGGCCAAGATCAGGTAATCATCAGCGGATCGCGACGGATTATAAGCTATGACCTGGCCAGCGGGGAAATTATCTGGCACTGTGGTGGGCTGTCGATCAAAAACGTGGTGTCAACGCCGGTCGTTGGAGCCGGGATGGTATTCGTCGGCAGCAGTTACGACCAACAGATGGTGATGGGCATCCGCTTGGATGGGGCCGAAGGTGATATTAGCGGCAGTGATCATGTTGTGTGGAGTCGGAGCCGAGGGGCACCGTATGTACCCACACCACTGCTATACGGTGAAACCTTGTATTACATCCATCACTTCCAAGGAATCATGACACGAGTGGAAGCTGGTACTGGTGAGAGCCGGCCCGGTGCCCTCCGATTAAAAGGACTGCGTGGTGTCTTTGCGTCACCGTTAGGTGCAGCTGGACGGGTCTATGTTAGTGGCCACAACGGGGCGACTATCGTTATTTCGCACGATGATCAAGCGAAAATTCTGGCTTTGAACCGGCTAGATGACAGCTTTAGTGCTTCACCGATCGCAGTAGGCCGGGAACTATACCTCCGCGGAGAGAAGCACCTCTATTGCCTCGTCAGAGATGATAAACGCTGAAACCTATCCCACCGCGGCCGACGAACTGGTGTGGAGGTGCTGGAAAACGGAATGCCGAAGGTAGACTTACCCGAACCGCCGCTACAGATTACAGGTAATGCGGGCGATTTAGTCGTTGTTCACCATCAGGTTGTTCACACCGCTGCCCCTAACCATTCACCGAATATCCGATACGCCGCCATCTTTCGGCTACGCCATCAACAAACCTCGAGCCTGGGGAATCAGGCCTATACTGATATTTGGCGAGAGTGGCCAGGTATTCAAGAAACCATCTCAGCAACTGGGTAAGGTGTATCACTATAGCTATGGTGCCTACGAATCAGAGCGGGAGGGACAAACCAGAGTTCCGTTTCCATTAACTGTAAAGTGACTTGTTGAAGATCCCTTCTTGAAATAATGCTCAGAAGACAACAGGTCCCATACATTCCTGACAGCCAAGTTCCCCACCATCAATTCTCTCCACTCTTTCACTCACTCTAGATGGCTACAGCCGTTAGAAATTAGGCACTTCCACTATCACCTCTTGACCACATGCTTGTGATCTGAAGATGCCATCCATAATCACATTGGTCAAAACAACTCCTTCCGGTGGAATTGGAGCGGGCGAACCACTTCGTACCGCTCGGCCAAAGGCTTCCATCTGGGCCTTCCAAACATCAACCTCCGGTAAGCCGGAGAATTTAATATCCACCATCTCTTGATCGAACCAACCTTTATCTCCAACCTCAGTTTCGACACCATAATTGTTGGCTTGGGCTAAATTTTGTATCTGTTCAGTCAGGCTGTCGGCATAAACCACCAAGCCACCCCCTGTCCACTCCCCGATCAGTGATATACCTGCATCCCTGCCCAGAAAATAGCTCCCGCCTAGCGAATTCTGATGAACGGCCCACGACACTTTGAACAACAAAACCGCCCCGTTGTCAAAACGAATCCAAGCCGCTCCAAATTCTTCTACATCCATCTCATGCCAGCGCGGGTCTTGATGGGCGATGTAGTCAGCAGTAATAGCTGAGACTCGAATCGGCTTAGGGTACCCCATAACGTAAAGCGCGTTGTGCAGGTTGTAGATACCAATATCCACTACGGCCCCTGCCCCCGCTGTTTTTTGGTAAATAAAGGTATGGCCTGGAATCCCCCGCCGACGGGTAGCCGTTGTCTCCGCATAGTAGATATCGCCTAATACACCGTCATCAAACAATTGCCGAGCAAATTGGATGTCACTGCTGAAAGTGCTATGGATGCCAATTTGCAAAATTTTGCCGCTGGATTTTGCCGTTTTAACCATTTCAGTTGCGTCTGCAAGTGTGGCCGCCATCGGCTTCTCACAAAACACATGTTTGCCCGCTTGTAAGGCCGTCACGGTTGGTTGTTTGTGGGCTTGATTGTAGGTACACACGCTGACGGTGTCGATATCAACCGACATTAACATTTGATCCAGGCTGGTAAAAGCGCGAGCTTTCGGTAGATTCCATTCCTGAGCTGCCTGCAGAGCCTTGTCCGGCAAAATGTCACACACGGCTACAATCTCAAATCCGCCGGCCTTTTGATAGGCATGATGGTGGGCACGAGAAATGCCCCCGGTTCCGATGATGCCGACTCGAATAACGTCCATGATTATTCCTCGCTTTTAGAAAAGAACTCTGATTGTAATTGCTTCTTGCGTCCAAAAATCAGAATCATTTTCCCATATTAAATTCAAATCTTAGTTGTACCCACCACTACTCCGACTCTAAGACTTGGTATTATTTGCAAATCTACGCTTACCTGCTCTAATTAATTCTCTCTGTCCCTGCTGGGCAGATAGTTGCAGCACCAAATAGTGGATCCGACTTGGTGCCGTGCACTAAACCTCCGTCTTCGCTTCGTCTTGCGTTAATATGCTCTCAATGCTAGCATATAATGTTTGGATTAGAAGCAGCAGGTCTAATATTGATCATATTTGGTGGAACGACCACACCTGGTAGGCCAGCAGCGTAACCTGGCGCAACATCGAGATGACTGAAACAATCATTTAATGACTAGAGGTATTTTGGCAAAAGTTTTCACCTGGGAATTCATCACCATTTCCCTCTTATATTTGAGTGTTTGCTTATCTGCAGAGGAAATCTCGATTCCTCAGCTGGAGTCACTGGAATCAGTTGTAGATAAACAGTTGAAATTGGCTATTCAAACGGCATATGACCAGGTTCTTCTATCTCCAAATAGTGGTGCAGCCTGGGGAAAACTGGGGCAACTTTACCATATACACGGCTGGATAGAAGAAGCCATCAAGTGCTATCAGCAAGCGACTGATGCACAGCCTGATACGTTTCGTTGGTACTATTACAACGGTTTGGCCCAATATAAAACCCAACCAGATCAAGCCGTATCTATTTTGGCTCAAGCTATTCGTATCGCCCCCAAATACGCCCCAGCCAGACTCTATTATGCTCGGGTCTTAAGATCCATAGGACTTTTTAGTCAA
Source organism: Candidatus Poribacteria bacterium (assembly GCA_030748495.1). Classification (GTDB taxonomy): domain Bacteria; phylum Poribacteria; class WGA-4E; order WGA-4E; family UBA9662. Next base: position 4,420 of record JASMLX010000220.1, read on the forward strand.
GCTGAAAAACAATTGCGGCAGGCCAATCAGTTAGCTCCTCAAAACCCTTTCTCAGCTCTGTGGCTGGGGCAAATTTGTCTGCATACGAACCGGGCTGAGCAGGCAAAGAAATATCTTCAACAGGCGTTGAGTCTAAATCCGGGGCAAAGCGAAGCCCATGCCACCATGGCGCAGGTGGAGATGAGGCTGGGAAATTCTAAAGCTGCAAACACACATATCAAGGCTGCTCAAAAGCCGACTGAATACAGGGAATTGAGTGATCCATTGTGGTGGGAGCTAGTGGATGTAGGCATTACAAATCGACTCTTTGCCCAGAAGCTGTACCTATATCTACAATCTGGCCAATTGGAACGGGTCATTTCCTTGCTTGCCGCCAGAACACCAGACCCGGCCAACTGGCAAGGGCCGGAGAAAAACCCTGAGATTCTACTCATATATGGTATCGCCCTGGTGCTGGCTCAAAAACCCATCAATTCTATCCCAATTCTAGAACAGGTTTTATCAATACCTGTTAATCACCAAGCTGATTTCAGACAGCTCCGCCTCAAGTCCTATTACTACTTGGGGCAAGCTCATTTACAGCTAGGCCAGTTCGTTGAGTCGGAGCAATCTTTTCAAGCGGCCATCCAGCTTGATCCAACGGTAGCGAAAAATTATGCCGGCCTAGGTGATCTATACCTGAAACAGGAACAGTTGGATGACGCCATCACTCAATATAAGCGAGCCACGGAACTACTTCCTCAAAACACCGAATTTCATCATAGGTTGGCTGGGGTATATTGGGATCAGCAGAATTACAGCCAGGCATCGATTGAATATCAGACCATCATCGAGCAAAAACCAAATGGCCAAGCCTGTCAACGATTAGGTTTAATTCATTTGAGGCAAAAGAAAAATACCGCTGCCATTTCGCTATTGAAACAGTCGTTAAAATTTGCGCCGGATGTGGCCAGAACGCACGCCGCTTTGGGTGTTGTATACTCACGGCTTGGTCAGAGGAAAGAAGCAAAGACACAATTCAAACGGGTACTACAGTTGGATCCAACGGATGGCTACGCTAACCAAATGTTGAATCAACTAAGCCGGCCCTAAGAATAGATCCTTCCTAATAAAGGAAGGAAAATAGCAAGTGCTCGGTTACTTCACAGTTCTTAAACGGCCCCAAGTAGTAGCTAATTTCTCCCTGGCATTCACCGCAAACGCCCTGTCAAACCCTTGCTTCATCAATTGACCGATGGCCTTAGCATCTATAGCTTGGTTAAATAGCATCACTTCATCAATCAGGCCTTCAAAAGTCTGTCCGCTTTGCCCGGCAATCATGATTGGGGCGGGCTTGGTGGCGATTGGACCAGCTCCGCTTTTAGCTTCGGTGATCAATTTCCCGTCAACGTAAAATTTCATATCACCTTTTTTGGCTCGCGTAAATCCAAGATGGTACCACTTTTTCAGATCCATCCGGAAATTAGCCCGATCGTCATGTCTGGCAGGGGAATAAACCAAGCCACAGGGTTGGTTGGGCACCTCAATCCACATTAAGTAACCAGACGGATAAGGGTTCTTTCCGACTAGCGCATTCCATGTACCTTGAGTAACAGCTCTTGTCATATGAGCCCAAGCCAAAATGGTAATTTCTTCGATATCTTTAGTAAGACTGTCACTATCCGGGATTTCGACAAAATCACCTTTACCATTAAAATCCAGAGCCTGGCCAAACTTACCTTTTACCCACTTAGCCCCATCGATTTTCCCGTGATTGTCTTTACCTGATGCATCCTCTGCTTTATTACCTTTGCCCTCATCAAAAAGCCAGGCTCCAATGCAAGCTTCTAAATCTAACTCCGCTTGGGCAACAGTACTAAACGTCATTCCTAAACTTAATCCTAATAGAACCAACATGAAATTCTTCATAAATTGTAACTCCTATGTGATTTTGTCTTGCAGAATACAAACGGGTCGTAAATACGAGTTAGACTGACCTAACGAGCAGAGTATTCTAAGGCGCCTTTCCCAAAATTGTCAAGGTGAGGTAAAGAGTAATATGTTGTAGAAATGAATACCCAGTTAGTAAATTCATGCATGCAGGTGTAGGCCCTAAAAATGACCCGCCCTGGGTTTGCCGCGGTTAAAAGCACGTCGACTGGTAGATTTCTGCTGATTCTGGCCGATTTAGGCATAATCCGAATAGCAAGTCTGTCACCGCTTCAAACAAGGCTAGTGATTCCAGATATTGACCACCTTATCTTGTGTCTGGTCGCCCACCGTCACCGTCACAATATACAACCCACTGGCCACTATCTCGCCGCTACTATTTCGACCCGACCAACGAATGGCCTGTTTGCCTGAACCGAATGTCTGCTGCTGAGCCAACCATTCCACCAATTGACCAGCCACGCTATAGACCTTGATGGTGACCTGGGCTGGCTGATCCAGAGTGAAAGAGATGGTTGTGTGGGTGCTAAAAGCGTTACCTTTGGGCGAGAAGACCCGTGGTTGGCAAGTCAATGAATCCGGTTTCAG
>JASMLX010000221.1 GCA_030748495.1 Candidatus Poribacteria bacterium
ACCCCGGTCTACAACTACATCGTTGGCTTCGTAGGTAGGCTGGCCAAAAATTCGACTCAACAACCAGGAACCGTTCTCGCATGAACGTAGCACGCCCTTGGAGCCGATAGCTTCGAATTCGTAACCGGAACCTGCCGTATGGTAGCCGCGAACCCCATTATTGAACTGCGCGAAAGCCATTAAAATAGCTGGATCGGTCGAAATTTGCAGCCCCTCCCAATCGTCGTCTGTTGTACCAATCGTCGCCTGCACACAATCAATATCGGCGTCCAGGGCCAGGTACAACATCATATCCGACATGTGGGTGTGCCCCCACTGGGCTGCGCTACCACCACAGTGACAGACCACACACTGCAGATCTCCGATATGGTCGTCTTCGATCAGCTGACGCATCTTCCAATACAACGGTTGGTATCGTCGATTGGTGCCGTAGTTGAACTTAACGCCGTTTTTCTGACACGCACCAATCATTTGATCCACCTCTGTCATAGAACAGGCCATCGGCTTTTCACAGTAGATGCCTTTGACACCGTTTTCGGCCGCAAAGATTGTCATCTCAGCGTGTGTTCCGGGCCGAGTGGTAATACTGACAATATCTGGCTGCTCTTGCTGGATCATCTCCCGGTAGTCGTTATACCCATTCGGAACGTTGTATCGCTCTTGTGTTCTCTCAACCTTTTCTGGTAGAACATCGGAGACCGCTACCAGATCCACTTCATCCACTACGGTATAGCCCATGGCATGAGAATAGGCCATCCGTGGGTCACCGGGATCCGTTAAACCACCTGTAGCTTCGTCATCGATGGTTGTTCCCATCCGACCACAGCCGATCAAAGCCGCTCGTAGCATATTTTATACTCCTCTGAAAAAACTCTTTCGACGTTTCAGATTAATTCCCGCATGGCTCGACTGCGTTGATCTCGACGCTGCCGCCGTCGATCTTCGTCTGACATGCGTTGTGTCCGTGTATATCTGCGACCTAAGTACCGCTCCATCTCGCTCTTTCGCTTCAGCAAGCGGAAATAGTCAAACCGGGTAAGAGTGGCCGGTATGTTGCCCGGACATAGTGCGTGTAAACCGACGTTAACCGGATCACCCATACCAACGTGGGTATCGCCGCAACTTTTCCAATTAATGCCGTCATCGCTGGCAAAGCCTGAAAAACGGGTTCCACGCCTCTCAATCCGCAGGTAAATCTCCCGTACATTACGCAGACCGTCCCCACGTCCAACCAGCTGGAAGACCCGTTGGACATGACGTTCAAAGCGAACATCCCCGCGGAAAGCGTGTGGCCCGGAGGTTTTTTCCAGGCGAATAAAACGCCAGGGACCTTTCCAGACGATTAAGCCACCATGCTCCCGTAGTTGGGGGGAGACTTTGATGCGGGTTTCGATAGCAAAGTCGCCAGACGCCCGCATCAACAAACGGGGGGCATCCATGTTGCCACCTCGCCCCGGAGGTGAACCGTGCCATAGGTCTTGCCCCGGTTCGACCTTCATCTCCAGATACCCTTGTTGTTCGGACCACGATCCACCGCCGTTCGGGTCTTCCCACCGCCACTCCGAATTCATCTGGTTGCCGATGAACTCGTCGAAATAAGCGACGTTCGAAAACTCGTCTGAAGAGGCCCAGCCTTCGATTTTAATAGCCGAGATACTGTCACCAAAACTTTGAGGTAAAACGTGGAGGTTGGGAATCTCCTTCTTGAATTCACTGGGATTCATTGAAACGGCCAGTTTAGCCCCCTCGTATTCCGGATGTTCGTAGAACACAATTTCCATCGGGTGTGGTGGAAAGTTTGGGCCTTTAGTAATCCGAAGAGAAGAGACCCGATCTTCAAACCAGGTGCCTCCCTGAGGATCCCTTAGATTGGCAATATCCCGCAGAATCGTAATATGCTTGCCACGATATTCAGTATTCTCAAAGCATTCGACAATTACAGGCACCGTCCCCCACTCAGGCCCAACTGGAATCGGCATCGTGCCGAAATTGATAGACGAGGTTCTATCAGCAAAATTGTAGGCGGAATCGTGGATATTGGGATAAAACCCCGGACCAAAAGCAACTTTTCGCCCCCGAAAGTTAGGGTGTTCGTAAAGGATAACCTTATGGTTTGGATTGGAAAAATTAGGCCCTCGATATACCCGTAGAGAGGAGATCTGGTCGTTAAGCCCAATGCGGTGAGTACGGGGAATCGGTTCAACAATAAAGCTATTTTTACCCTTGAAATCGACGTGCTGGAAGACTTCGACAATTAAGGGGATTCTGGCGGCCATGGTGGTTCAAGTTTCCGATTCTGTGTTTATAGAAGTACACTATTATAGTCGATGTTCTAACAAAATAAAAGTAGAACTGAGTTTCTGCGCAGCTTTTCCCAACCAAATAACACAATTAGCCAAGCGGGTAGGGACTAATCACCTTAGGTAGATGCAAACAGGCAAAAACAGCGTAAGAACCAGCACGAAGTAATAATCTGACCTGTCTCGCCACAGCTAGGGCTAAATCGGCCTGTTTATCACAATTGAAGGCCAAACAGTAATACTATCATCACCAAGAAGTGTGACACGGCGTGAGGTTAAGCAACGCTGGATACGGTCACTGTATTAAGATTATTTTGATCTATCTGCCCACCAGCCGGACTCCACTTCTCGGTCCTAAATAGTTACCAAAGTTGCCAATATGCGAATGAGAGCAAGATCAATAGCCGCTTTATTTTGGGATTTCCTACTTCAGAATCACCATCTGACGTATCTCTGAGTAGTCACCGGTTGCAATCTGGTAGAAGTAGGTACCACTGGCAACCGTCTCTCCCGTTTCAGACTTTCCATCCCAATAAATCGCCCGATTCGCTTCCAGGTAATTGCCGGCTATCATCCAGCCCAAATCCAGACGGCGTACTAGATTTCCTTTGACACCAAAGACCGACACCACGACTTGGCTGTCCTGGCTCAACTGGAAAGGTATCCAGGTTTCCGGGTTAAACGGATTGGGATAGTTTTGTAATAAACGTGTTTGGTTGGGAATCTGTATCTGTTTATTCAGCGAAACTACGGCAAAGGCCTGTTGCAAATCTTGGCCGGTCACACGATACCGCCAACGGGTATTCTCCGTCTGTATTTCAATCCAATCTTGGGGGTGAACCACCGACTGTTGCGACTGATCCACAAATGCAATGGCTGGTGTTCCGGTCAACGACTGAAGGGTTTGGCCTGATCTCAGATTTCTCACTATTAGGGTTGAATCGGTCAGTAGGTTGTCAAAAACCAGGCCGAAAGCCCAAACTGATTGAGGATCGACAGGTACTATAGGGGCAGCGTTTGTATTATCCCAGACAGTGCCGGTGAAGGTCGAGGTTTGTGATCTCTTGACATTAACAATCAATCCCATTCCACCCTCGATGGTGAAATTGTAGCCTTCAAAGTGATCTGGTACAAATGGGACAAAGGTCTCATTTTTTGGATCTAGACGGATAACTAAGGTGGCATCTAGCTCTTTAGCCAGTGTTTTGGAGGTCATCGGTTGATCCGGCTTGACCGGCAAGGAGATCATATTCAAGCCTTTTTCTAATTTCAGGTTAAAAGTACCCCGCGTTAAGGCCACAGGTTGGGGTTGATCGATTGAAGTAGTAGTAGATCCTAACTGAGGAGCCACAGGCAAGTTCGTCAACGGCTCCGCTTCTCCAAATAGAGAAGATTTAGAGGTGAAACGACAACTGAGTTCACGCCTTGAGGTTTTTATCAGTATGGAATTCCACCCTTTCTTTAAAGTCACGTCTTTAACTATATCTGGGTACCAATCTGAACTGGGGTCCCAGCAACACTTACTATCAGAGTTCATGTGTATATATTCACCGTTGAGCCAAATGGCAACTCCATAATGTTCTAGTTCCATATTAACTTTCATATCTGCCGGAGCCTTGACGTGAGTGAAGGCATAAACAACGGCCTGCTCTTGGTGGGGGTAGAGCTCATAGGGTCTAATCCGATGGTCATTTAGTTCCCAACTATTTTCACGAGGGTCAACATGCAGTGCCCAGCGAAGATGTTTAGCTAGGCCAGTGCCATAATCACCATCTTTAGGATCGATTTCCTTGAACTCGGTCTCTTGTACTGGAAACCGGGCACCGGGTTTGGTTTCAGGATTCAACTGATCCGCCATCAGAAGAGTACCACTGTTTTCCCAGTCGATGGCACCAAGCATTAGCCAGTTACGAATAAAACCTCTGTAGTCGGTGACACTCTGTAAAGCTGTTGTTTGTACTGTCAAAAAATCAGCTGACTCTGTTTCTGAGCCGATGGCTACCTCAACCTCAATACTTGGAATTGGTAGCATACCTGGGCCGAAAGCCCGGACCTCAACTAAGCCTGCTTGAAGAATATTATCGATTATATATATGCCTAGTGAGTTGGTTTTGGCTGAAGTTCCAATTTGTTTCCCTTCTAAAAAGGCTTCGACTGCGATATGAGGAACTGGTATTCCACTCCCAGTTGTCACTTTACCCGTTATTTGACCTCGGGAAAGCAGAACATTTACTTGTTCATCAGGGAAGCTAAACTCAATTGGTTCTTGGCTCGGCTGAAAAAATTCCGGACTTTGCAATTGTAGTTTGGATTTCCCAGAAGCTACAGCTTCAAAACTAATTGCAATCAGCTTCCCGGCTCCTGTCACTCCTGTAGCGGGATTTCTCCGGCAACTAATACTATTAATCAGCCCACTACCATTATCAATATCCGGGGTCTCACAAGTTGTGGGATCGACATTACCCTGACTTAGGAAATCTCCGTATTCAACGCTCTCGGCCTTAATGACCGATGGATCAAAGCTAAAGTTAAAAGAAAAATCTCGAAGAGCAACTTGGTTTAAAGTAGATATTGATACTGTGAATTTTTCACCTACGCTTGGAGATTCAGATGCTTGTGGTGCATCGATGAAAAGTAGTGAAGTATTAAAATCGGCAGGAACCAGATAAGCGGCGGAGGAATTTTCATAATCCCAATCTTGGTAGACTAATTTTACTATTATGGGTTTGTTAGAACGGACTTCAGTACCACTACTGACTCGCCATATTCTTTTATTTGATCCTGTTATCAGCATTTCGCCAGCTTTCAATTGGCCACTCACACTGCGAATAGGAGAATCATGATCGAGAATATCGACTTGGGTGTTATCCGCTAGGGCAAAGATTTTTAGTGATGCTTCCCATTGAAAGGTAAAAAATTGGGTGCTATCTGTATTTGGATGGGGTGGCAGAAACATACTGTCACCCCATCCATCTTTTCCGACGGTGACGTAGACTGGTACGGTGCTGGTAACGTGTGCAACTTTTGCCATTTCGATATGACCTCCGCCGAAATCCCAAAATTCGTACGATTCTCCTAATACAACATTATCCCAACGACGTTCACGGGGGTCATTATCCTCGCCGAATGTCTTGATTGTTATGTTGCCACCGGACTCCAATGGTGTAGCAACTACTTGCCGGGCCGAAGTGGCATAGAACTCGGTTCCAACCAAATTACCAGAAAGCGACGGGACGGTTTCAAAGAAATCGTTGTCCATAATGCCAAAGTGCAAGTATAGGGCACCGGTTGATTCGACGCGAAACATACCTTCATTGGCTAGTATTTCTGAGGTGAAACTACCTTTAGTCATCTTGTCGCTATTGATTTCCCTGTTGGAACTATCCTTGAAACGACTAATCTTTTTTTGCTCTCCATTCTTGATATTGGTCAGTTTAACTGAGTTGTTGTCGGCTAAAGAAGTGATAACCACACGTGGTTTCCATTCTGGATTTTCTATTGGGTTATAAAAATAGAACTCAGTATCAACGAGTTCATTACGCCCACGAATCAATGTTATAGCATCGTCTGATCTATCGTCTATCCTTTCATCCGTACCGTAGGCATAACCAGCGTTGTTACTAAGTTCAATCTTAATAGGTCCAGCAAAATCACGGTTATCGATTTTCACAAAGTTGCCCTCATCAACCGTACCAGACTTTTTGTTTGAACTGTCTGTTACGGAGTATTCGAGACCGTTTTCATAAGAAACAATATATACCACTCGTCGGCGATATCCATCGTTCTGATGTTCAGTGAAATGGTCGAAGTAGGTCACCGCATGGGTATGGCTCATAATTGAACCCCCAACTAGTAAATAGAAAAGAATCAATTTGTATTGTTGCGACATGATTAGTATTAATCTCCTACTTGTCTTATTCACCAACCGCTGTTTTGAGTTATTGAAAGTACAAAACGAGGTAAAGGTTTTATCTGAACCTTATTCTCCTTTAGGATAAAGGGTTATTTTGTGTGGGAAAGAAATAAAGCGGAAAAGGAGGTCAAGCAATTGCTTGACCTTCTAACCAATTATTTTAGGATCACCAACCGCCGTGTTTGTGTTTGATCGTCAGTAGTAAACTGAACGAAGTAGATGCCGCTAGCAACGGTTTCGCCCAGCTCAGACTTGCCGTCCCAGTAAGCGGCTCGATCCTGACTCAGGTATAAACCGGCCGATAGATGACCCAGATCCAACTTTCTGATCAACTGACCATCGAAGCCATAGACTTCGATCGTGACACCGGTGTCCTGTGCCAGTTCAAACGGAACCCAGGTTTCCGGATTAAATGGGTTGGGATAGTTTTGTCGCAGCTGGGTTTTCTCCGGTTTTTGCATTACCGACAAAACCTGCTTCAAGGCCTGGACGGCTATCTGGCTATCCAGTTGCTGCTCCAGCGCGGTGACTGCCTGTTGCAGTCGGTGCGGATCGCTACCATGTGCTAGATCGGAGAGTTGCCGGGCCGATATCGGGTCTGCCAATAACATTGGCGCGGCAGCCGTTTTACCGAAGTTGCCTGCTACCATGACTAGGTCGAAGATATTCACGCTATTGTCTCCGTTGACGTCACCCA
>JASMLX010000222.1 GCA_030748495.1 Candidatus Poribacteria bacterium
GCGACTGGGTTCTCTGTCCATCGCTGGGGGCTGGGTTGCCCACCGTCGGTGGCTGCAAATCCACTGATACCGTAGCGATCGTCGAGCGCTGACTTTGGTTGCCAGCGGAATCGGTAGCCACGGCATAGAGCTCATTCACGCCTTCGTTTAGGTTCACATTTTCAATAGTGAAACTGCCAAAATCGGATGCCCGACCACTTCCGGCCGGATAACCATTAACGAATAGATCTACTTTGGCTTCCGTTTCGGCTTGACCTGTTACCATTATACTCGGTTGATTTAAGATAGCAGGTATCTCTTCTAAGATAGGTGAAGTGACTTTGGTGTCTACTACAAAGCGTGAATTAACCAGGTTCTCATTTCCATCTAAATCTTTGGCATAAACAGTCAGTAAATGTTCCCCTTCGGTCAGAAGTTGCGGCGTGAAATGGATTTCGTCAACTTCTGCTAATTGGGTCGTTTCGACTGTTTGTCCATCCAATCGGATTTGAACCTCCGCCAGTCCGCTACCAGTATCGTAAGCAACGGCTCTGAGTGTAAACTGAGGTTCTGAAGCCGATAATCTACTTTGGTTAATTACCTCACCTGATCGAGGATATATGCCACCAATAACGGGTGGAATCTCATCTACCTCTTCCGTATCTATTTGGAACTTGGATTCGGTTCGGTTAGTGTTACCCAGTTGATCCGCAACTTCAAGTAAGATACTATGCTGGGACACGTCATTAGAACTATTGAATACACCTGCGCTCGGTTTATAGGTCAGTAACCCCGTATTTTGATTATAGGTAAAATCGTTAGTTGGTTGACCATCGATTTCTAGACGAATGCTGTCCACCTCTATACCACTTACTGTGGAGGTAATAATAGTGGAATCCTTAACAATCGCCCTTATCTCTCGAACCTGGGGCACAGTTACATCATTTGAGGGCGAAAGTGACTCTACCAGCGGTTTTTGGGTGTCTACTAAGAGAGTCTCTATGGGAATTAACTCACCTTTCATACCAATGATGTTAATCGGTATGATGCTGATACGGTTTTCACCTTCAACTAAAGGAATCTCGACCATATAGTCTCCTGTTTCCGCATCAAGCTGAGTTTCATCTCGAAACTGGTCGTTAAGGTACACTTCGATTCGTCCTCCACCGGGAAAAACTGAGATATCTAACTGTCCTCGGACGGTACTGGAGGAGGTGGATATCCATTTCTCAGGCGGAAGACTAGCTGCTGATACATCATCTAACTGCAATCGGTTGGCGCTACCTCCGTCAGGAACAGTCGCGGGTGAGACAATAACTACAAAACTGCGTTCTGCCGATTGTGAATTATTATTGAGATCAGTCGCTTGAACTGAGAGGGTGTATTTACCCGCTAATAGCTGTTCAACCGGATAGGCGGTAATTGTTAGTTGCTTATTGTCGCTGCTATTAAGTGGTAATAATTTTAGCGATACCTGCCCACTCTCTCCTTTTAAGCTAATAGAAATCGGTGCTGCCTCCAGGTCAAAACCGCTTTCCAGATCGCGTATTTCAGCCTTTAGCTGAACCGGTTGGCCCAAGCCGACTGGCATACCTTCTCGGTCTGGAGATAGGATTTTCACTGCTGGAGGTGTCTCATCGGCTAGCGCTTGATTAATTCTGAAAGCGAAACTGGATTCTGTTGTTAAGCCGACATGGTCGGTAGCTGTTGCTTTGACGGTATACGACACGCCATCTATCAAATCGCGTATCGGCAAAACTGACAAAAGAAGCGTTTGTTGATTTTGACCACTTCGTTTTTGCCCACCTTGGATCGAGACCGAGGTGGAACCTTCCAGCAGGGAGAGATCGATAGAGGTCAGGCCGCCAGCGTCGAAGACCTCTACAGGTATTGACGGTCGGATATTTCCTGTTTCAATGTTATCCTTGGTTGCCCCTAAACGGATTTCAACCCGAGGTGCGGTAGTATCGACAATGACATCAAAGGGAGGTGTGGAAGAACTGGTATTCTCAGCCAAATCGGTGGCCGTCGCAGTTAGGGTATACAGTCCATCTTCCGCTATCGAATCGACTGCACTAAACTCTCCTTCTGTGGTCGATTGAGCTTGCCAGATATACTTACTACCTGCTGGCGTCGTTGGCGAAAACTTCAACACAATAGTGGCTTCTGGTTCAGCATGACCTGAAACGGTAACCTGTTGTCCGCTCACCTTAACCTGATCGATAGCCGGCACCTCCGGTGGCGTTTTGTCGATCACCTCAATTTCAACCGTAGTCGTCGATTGGTTGCCGGCGGCATCACTCACCATTAGCGTGACCAAGCTTGATCGCTCCGCGATGAACTGGAGGCGTTTACCACCGTATTCGCTGGCTTCAAAATCGACGCCATCGCTATCGTCTAAATCCCATTTATAGGCGACGATAACACCGCTGTTATCTGTCGACTGCCCGCCGCTCAAGCTGACGCTACCGCCCTGCTTAACGGTTACCTTCCGGCGGTTGGTCTTGGCTAGCGGCAGTGTTTTATCCAGCAGGCGTGCCACTAATTCCGATCCTTCTGGATAGCGACTGCTATTTCCAGCCTGGTCGATGGCCTGGATAAAGTAGGGGAATTCAACGCTGCCCTCAACTTCGGTGAAATTAAGGCCGGCCGCACGAAGTTCTGCCTTCGGATCTATCGGCACTACAAAACTGGCCCGGTAAGTCTCCCCAGCCCCGATGGCCTTAACCTGCTGGGTACCAAAGACAAACACCACTGTCTCCAATTCACCATTATCGGTGACCTGAACCTCAACATCCAGAATCTCTCCGGTGCCGGCTTCAACCGTTCCAGCCGTAAAGTCGATCTCCGGATTCTTGTTGTCTATAATGACCGGGCCAATCGAGATCGTATTCGCATTCTGACCGATGGCAGCTTCAGCCGAAATTTTGTATTCGGTCACCTCGTCGATACCCAGGCTGGAGGTATTCCATTGATAAGAGAATTGGCCGGGAGAGACCTGAGACTCCCGGTAGAGCGCCTCCTCACCCATCTTAAAGACCACGGAGTCGGCGCTTCCATCCCCTTCAACCTCCAGCTCAACGCTCAGTGTGACGTAACCGCTCTGTCCACTGATCTCCAGGTTTCTGAGAATTGGACCGGTTGGATTTAAGACGGCAATCTGAGTAGCCGCTTTGATCTCATACTCGTCTTCGGTTCCAACCTCCCGAACGCTGAATTCCAACTGATATTCCCCAAACTGATCCGCTCCTGGCTGCCAGCTAAAGTTGCCGCTTTCGGCCTCAAACCGGTAACCGGCAGGCAGGTCGCCGTCTAGCTGTACCTGCAATGAATCGTCGTTTGGATCGCTAAAAACAACGCTAAATGTAATGGGGAATGGATCGCCGGCCACACCGTTGTAGATGGGCTCTAACGGCTCCACCGTAGGGGCTAAATTCCGCCCGACCACTGTTAGCGCTGCCTGAGCTCTGGCTTTGGCCCCATCGCTGTCGGTTACCGTTAACTTGAGCTTATAGTGGCCGGCCTGTCCCACTTGGGGTTGTATCAGCAGATCAGCCCCGGCCATCATTACCATTCCGGTTGGATGGTTGCCGCGCACCTCGAATTCCAGCGGTTCCTGTGGATTATCCGGGTCAAAGGCCAATAATGGAACAACAACCCTCTCCCCTTCTAACACCTGGGTTGGTACCTCAACCGCTTCAAACTCGGGCGGTCGATTCAGATTTTTGACAATCACCGCCAGCGTCGCTTCTATCGACTCTCCGCCGCTATCGGTAGCTACAATCCGGAAACCGTAGGCTTTTGGACGCCCACTGTCTGCATCTGTTTCCCATCGGAAGACGGCTTTGCCTTGACCGGACTCAATTAGCTTCGGCCCGTCTACCGACGACTGCAGACTGAGCTCGATCGTTTCGTCTGGATTGGTCTGCGCGTCCGGGTCTATGAACTCCACTGTAAATTGGACCGTTTCGCCCTCTTCAACTGTTTGCGTCTCCAATTGCCCCACCAGTTGCGGCGGGCGATTGACACTCAAAACGGTAATTTGGAAACTCTGGATATTGACCCCATTTTTCAGCTGGCCTTCAGGGTCTTGAGCCAGGATGCCGATGGGCACCGGCTGACTGATGTCGAAGCCGAAAGGAACTGACCATTCAAAAGTAGCTGTACCGTCGCTGCCATCCTTAATTGTGGCTCCCAGTGGCAAGCCCTTAGCATCGAAAGTGATCGGGTCATCATCGGCGTCGGTTGCACTCAGTGCAATACTTAGCCTCTCCCCCTCTTTCACCTCCCGATCTTCGATCGGCGTTAGCTGCGGCAACGTGTTCCGGTTCTTGACCTGAACCCGCACTGACTTGGTGACCTTCAGCGGTTCCTTGTCGTCCGACCTGACCTCTTCGGCCACCAGTTGAAAAGTGTACAGCCTGAATCCTTTGGGCCCATCACCCGCCTTCTGATCTGGTAACCATCTAATCTCTCCTATTGATGACTCTTCAGCGGTGCTAAAAACAGCTCCTTTGGGCTGCCCTTTAACACTCAGTTTGAGTGGATCCTCTTGTAAATCGATGGCCGAAAAAATGATCAGCAGCCCCTCTTGTTCCCCTGTTGGATCGCTGTCTGCCGTCTCCAGTACATTGTAGCGATCACCCGTTTCCACCGTCAATTGCGGGGCTGTATTGACATCCCCCACCCCGATGCTGAATCGGGTTTGTGATTTAGCTCCTTCATCATCGATGGCCTGAATCCTAAATTTGACCACCTGGCCCTGGTCTTGCTCCTCCGCTATCCAGTCTAAAGTAGCGGTGGCCAGGGTGCCATTGTCCTCCGTTGGACTCAGGCTAACTGCTCCTAGAGCGGGCAAACTGCCCTTCTTGCCCAAACGAGCCACCTTGAATTCTATCTGCTCATCTTTATCCGGGTCTTCAGCCTCCACCAGCACCGATATCGGTTCTCCTACCGCTGCCAGCAGGATTTCTATATCCTGAATCAGCGGACGGCGGTTGACCTGGATGATCATCAGTTCAAAGCTGAAATCGACCGGTGGATTATCGGCCGCTATAGCCGAGACTGTTACCGTCTGTGGGCCGGCGAATTCCGAGGTGGGTAACCAGGTCAAACGAGCCCCGTCTTTGGTGGCTTTTATCCTGGCTCCAGCGCCTTCCGCTACTCCAGCCAATGTATACGACAGTTTGCTGTCTTCAGGGTTTTCAACAGTGATGTCCAGGTTAAGAGGGGCCCCCGTATCGTATTCACCACTTAATTCAGCCGCCGTGGTCACAAAAGCTGGAGGATCCAACACCGATTCGATTTCAATCTCTACCTGAGCCAGTTGGCTATCGGCCGTACCGTCATTGACCTGGAAGGTGAAGCGGTCGGAGCCAAAATAGTTCTCATCCGGCGTGTAGACCAGGTTGGGCGCTTGGCCTGATAATTGGCCATTAAACGGCTCATCTACGATCAGGTAGGTCAATTGGTCCTCATCCGCATCTTCAGCCTCTAAGGTCATCTCAATCGGTTCATCCTCCTGGCCGGCTCCCTGCTGATTTTCGACCGTCGGCAGATCGTTAACCGCTGTCACGAAGACCTCCACCAGTCCCTGGCTGGTATTGCCCTGGCCATCTGTTATCTTGTAAGCAAAGCTGTCCGGCTGATCCCGGCTAAAGTAGTTTTCGTTTGGAGTATAGACCACGATTCCGTCAGCGCCTATTTCGACCCTACCGTTTTGGGGTTGGTCAACCGATTCCAATTCTATGGCATCTTCATCCGCATCGCTGTCGTTGGCCAGCAGGTTGATAGGGAACCTCTGGCTGTCTTCTGGAAGATTTACCGTGTCTGTTTCGGCCACCGGCGGTAGATTCCCCTCCGCTCCAACGACCACAACTGCCAACTGACCGGATACGCTATTCCCTTGCCCGTCAACGGCCGTCAATAGGATGAAGGTACTTCCGCCGGACAGGCCCTCAGTGGTTAACAGGCTACCGTCGATGGTGCCACTAACGATGTCTGTATCGCCGATTTTCAACTGGTACTGCTCTGCCAACCCGCTAAAGATGGAAGTTAAATCGACCGTCTTACTCTCTTCCACACTCAGTTCCAACTGCGGTAGGTCTTCTTTCAGGGCCAGTTTGGCCAGCACGGTGATGTCTATCGTCGCGGCCTCACTATCGATCTCCCCGTCGTTGACGGAAAAGGTGAAGCTGTCCGTACCACTATATCCCCCCTCAGGTGTATAGGTCAGATCCGGTGCTGTACCGGACAGGGTGCCGTGCTGCGGTTGGTTCACTATCTGGTAGGTCAGATCTTCGACTTCGCTATCGGCGTCCGTGGCCGTCAGAACGATGGCTAAGACCTGATCCATCTCCACCGTTAACTCCTGCCCCTGGGCTAGTGGAGCCTGATTAATGGCCGTGACCGTAATACTAACCGTCGCGGGCTCACTATCGATCTCCCCGTCGTTGACGGTAAAGGTGAAGCTATCCACCCCGCTATATCCCTCCTCAGGTGTATAGGTCAGATCCGGTGCTGTACCGGACAGGGTGCCGTGCTGCGGTTGACTTGCTATCTGGTAGGTCAAACTCTCGGCTTCGCTATCGGCATCTGTGGCCGTCAGGACGATGGATAAGGCCTGATCCACCTCCACCGTTAACTCCTGCCCCTGGGCTAGTGGAGCCTGATTAATGGCTGTGACCGTAATACTAACTGTCGCGGCCTCACTATCGATCTCCCCGTCGTTG
>JASMLX010000223.1 GCA_030748495.1 Candidatus Poribacteria bacterium
AACCGGGATCGGGTTCCAACCATGGCCGGAAGGTTGGTCAACTGGCGGTTTCTGGGACTATGTGGTTCTGCATCAGAACCCAGAGATTCAGACGCCCGTCGAATCCAAAGCAGAGATTCAGACGCCCGTCGAATCCAAAGGAAAACTGACGACCACGTGGGCGAAACTAAAAAAATAGATTTATCAATTTCGTTATATTACCTTTGCTTGGAAGAAGATCGGTGGTGATGGAGTTCAACTGCAATTGCATGCGAATATCAATACGTGGGGACACCGCTATCATGCCGGAGCCAACGTCAAGAACTGGAATCCGTCTATCCAAGTAGGTAAGAAAATCCCTGAAAAATGGGAAGTTCATACTCGTGACCTAATTGAAGATTGGAAAGATTTGAATAAAGGGGGTCAAATAATCACTGGAATAGCCTTTACGGCATGGGACGGTAAAGCCGGACTCTGGGATCACGTAGTTTTCCACCAAACGCCAGAAGATCCATTGGCTCCACAGGCGGTTGATGTTAAAGCCAAGTTAGCTGTTAAGTGGGGAGAGGTCAAACAATAAAGGTAAACCTTTTCACCTTCAACTGTTGTAAAGCCCCGTATGGGGACTTTTTTTATGATGGACCATGACATTTCTCCCTCCAGGAACTCTTTTCCCTCCTGATTTGGTTGGGATATTAAAGGGAAGATGTTCCCCTTTTTACTTCAGACAGACTAAGGAAGTTAGTCCTGGGGCACCTTGCAAACACCCTCATAAAAAGTTAGGCCAAATCATGAAACAATTTACCTTTGCTATTTTTCTTTTTTCCCTCATTATCATTCCTAGTCAAGCTCAACGCGGCTGGCGCTTGTTTGACCAGAAGTTTGGTGAGGTCAAGACTATCCATCAGAGTAGTGATGGCACCCTCTGGCTTGGGGCAATACCTTCACCGGGCACAATCAACTCAGAGGAGTTTGGACTGTGGCGCTACGGGGATAGTGGCTGGCAACGGCAGACTCAGGTGACCGGTAGGGTCCTCGCGATCCATGAGAGTAGTGATGGTACCCTCTGGCTTGGTGGCTATGACGTCAAAAAATCGCCACCGGGTACTCTATGGCGCTACGGGGATAGTGGCTGGCAATCGGTTGCTGGGGTCACTGGTTGGGTCAATGCGATCCATCAGAGTAGTGACGGTACCCTCTGGCTTGGTAGAACTGATGGGCTATGGCGCTATGAGGATAGTGGTTGGCAATCGGTTGCTGGGGTCGCTGGTCGGATCTTTGCGATCCATCAGAGCGGTGACGGCACCCTCTGGGTGGGTGGAGCTGATGGGCTGTGGCGCTATGACGGTAGTAGCTGGCAATCGGTTGCTGGGGTCACTGGTCGGATCGATGTGATTCATCAGAGTAGTGACGGCACCCTCTGGCTTGGTGGAGCTGATGGGCTGTGGCGCTATGACGGTAGTAACTGGCAATCGGTTGCTGGGGTCACTGGTCGGATCGATGTGATTCATCAGAGTAGTGACGGCCCCCTCTGGCTTGGTGGAGCTGATGGGCTGTGGCACTATGACGATGGCGGCTGGCAATCGGTTGCTGGGGTCGCTGGTCGGATCTTTGCGATCCATCAGAGTAGTGACGGTACCCTCTGGGTGGGTGGTCGTAGTGGTCTGTGGCACTATGGTGCTAGTGGCTGGCAACGGCAGACTCAGGTGACCGGTGGGGCCGGTGTGATGCATCAGAGTAGCGATGGTACGCTCTGGGTTAGTGGAGGTGGTGAACTGTGGCACTATGACGATAGTGGCTGGCAACGGCAGACTCAGGTGACCGGTGGGGTCTGGACTATCCATGAGAGTAGTGATGGCACCCTCTGGGTGGGGACGAGTCTTGATAGTGAACGGGCAGGTGGGTGGACTTATCTTCTGTGGCGTTATGACGATAGTGGCTGGCAATCGATTGCTGGGATCACTGGTCGGATCGATGTGATTCATCAGAGTAGTGATGGCACCCTCTGGTTTGGTGGAGGTGATGGACTGTGGCGCTATGACGATAGTGGCTGGCAAAAGGAGACTCCGGTCACTGGTTGGATCAATGTGATCTATCAGAGTAGTGATGGCACCCTTTGGCTTGGTGGAGGTGATGGTCTGTGGCGCAATGACGGTAGTGGCTGGCAATCGGTTGCTGGGGTCACTGGTCGGATCAATGTGATCTATCAGAGTAGTGATGGCACCCTCTGGGTTAGTGGAGGTGATGGACTGTGGCGCTATGACGATAGTGGCTGGCAAAAGGAGACTCATGGGGTCACTGGTTGGATCAATGTGATCTATCAGAGTAGTGATGGCACCCTCTGGGTGGGTGGTTTTTTTGATGGTTTTTTTGGTCTGTGGAGCTATGAGGATAGTGGTTGGGAATTGGTTGGGGTCACTGGTGAGGTCTATGAGATCTATCAGAGTAGAGACGGTACGCTCTGGGTGGGCGGTATGGATGGTCTGTGGTGTAAAAAGGGTTCTGGCAATAATGAGTTCTGGTTTCATTTTGATCTGGTTGATTACAATTTAAGACAGGGTTTACCTAATAAAGAGGTTAGGATGATATCTGAGAGTCAGGATGGTTCACTATGGGTTGGTAGTTCGGACGGGCTAACAAAGTATTTTCCAAGTTCCAATCCGCCAAATGTTGATATTGTGTCGGTTAATGGTGATAAACGTCCTACAACTGAAATCTCATCCGGCTATGTAACCGGTCGTCCAACTTTGGCTTTCAAATGGACTGCTCAGGATCTGGAGACTTTAACTGATTACATCAGATACCAATATAGTATTGATGGCAAAGGGTGGATTCCGACACGCATTCAACAACACAACACCTCTTTTTTAAGCGATGGACAGCACACCTTTTCTGTCCGCGCCTTTGACTATGATGGAAACTCTAGCCGGATTGTTAGTTTTGATTTCACGATCGATACCAATCGGCCCAATATTTACATCTCCAAACCGCTCCGGGGTGAAATTATTGCCGGCAAATACGCTATCCAGGGGGGCGTCCTGGATTCGGATGTTGCCAGTTACAGCCTTTTCTACGCACTCGGTTCCAAACTAAAGCTGTCAGATTATCAATTGATCTACCGAGCAGATCAACAACCTAATATTGTAACTTTAGCCTTTTGGCCGACGATGGAGTTGACGGATGGTCTCTATTCATTACGCCTGGTAGCTGTAGACCAACTAGGTCATCAAAATGAACACAGCACAGTCGTAACCGTTGACAACACCCCACCTAAAGTTCAACTGTTATCGCCTCAAAACGGTCAGCGCTTGGCTAAGGAAAATATTCTGCATGGAGAGGTAAGCGATGTCCATCTGGAACGCTTCCGACTGGAATTTACCACCGAACCTGATCCTCAGACGACAGATTGGAGGCAAATCTACCAGCAAATCGATCTCCGTCAAGCCGGTCGTACTGAAGAGGAGCTTAAACATCCTTGGCAGACTGATGAAATTCAAGGTAACATTTTTATTCGTTTGACGGCCACTGATACGGCGGGAAATGTTGAGCAGCAGACTGTTCAAGTTGAAGTTCCTGAGCCGGTTCAGACCAGAAAAGGGGGGGAAATACGATCCCAAGATGATCAAGCTATTTTATACATTCCGCCTAATAGTTTGAGCCAAGACACCATCCTGACCATCAACCGTGTGGTTAATCCTTCCCTGACAGACGGTGTCCTTCTGGCCTACCAGTTGGAACCCAGCAGACTCAAATTCAGTTCTATTAAACCATTTACTTTGACCATCTCTTATCGAGGTATTGGCCTAACACCGGATAAACAGCCGCTCATCTTCCGTCGAGTGGATAATAGTCAGCAGTGGAAGTTGATTGGAGGGATGGTCAATACCAGCCAGCAGACAGTCAGCACGGTGATTAACCAGTTGGGTCAATACGGCATTAAGGAGATGGTGCCAATTCAGGCTGATAATTCAGCCCAACTGTTGAAGGAGAGCCTGACCTGCCAGCCCAGGGTATTTTCACCGATCGGTCGCCAAGTGCCCAATACCGAGACTACCATCTCCTTCCAACTGGATAAATCAGCCAAGGTCAGTATCAAGGTCTACAACGTGGCTGGAAGGCTGGTTAACTGGCTGGCAGAGGAGCGGACCTTCTCGGAGGGAAAAGTAGCCCTGCCCTGGGATGGCCGCGACCACAATGGACAGGTGGTGGCCACCGGTTTGTATATCGTGGCGGTTACAGTTGATGGTGAAACCCAAACCAAGGTGGTCAACGTTTGGAATCAGTAGCATTGTTTGAAGAAGATGTTTCAGGAACTTACTTCTACCAGATTGATGCAGGAGATTAGCAAGCAACACCGAAGATGGTGATTCTGAAGTAGAATCTGCTATCATATGTCAGATGAACAGAGCCACAACAGAACCTGTAGTTCAATGGTGGCAAGCGTTTTATACTGTTGACGTTATCAGTGAAACCAGAGTGAACATCAGTGTCCTGTCTCAGTGATAACAAAAGTTTGAACCTATTGGAGGATATGATGCGAAAGCTTAGTTGGATCTTGTTGGTATTGGTGGTACTGGTTGGATGTGGTGATGAGGTTACTGATGAAGAGGGAAAAGCCCTCGAGGATCTCGTTAAAGACGAGGTTGTCGCTGATGCTGGACTTGAGAAAGAGATTGTTTGGCAGAAAGACGGGGCTAAGATGGCTTATATTCCTGCCGGTTCGTTTGAGATGGGGGATTCGAAGAATGAGCCAGAGGATTGGATGAAGCATTCAAGGCCAGTACATAGAGTAGAACTGGATGCTTTCTATATGGACATCCATGAGGTGACAGTGGGTCAGTTTAGAGAGTTTGTTAATCAGAGTGGGTATAAATATGGTGGCAATTGGGATTCTGTAACTAAGTTATCGCCGGGTGACGGGTATCCAATGGTGGAAGTGAATTGGAATGACGCCGTAGCCTATGCTAAGTGGGCCGGCAAGCGACTGCCGACCGAAGCAGAGTGGGAGTATGCGGCCCGTGGAGGCTTGGTAGGTAAACGTTATCCATGGGGAGATGAGATAACGCATGATGATGCCAACTATGATCGGAAAGTTGGCAAACTAGCAGTAGTGGGCAGTTACCCGGCTAATGGGTATGGATTGTATGATATGGCGGGCAATGCTTGGGAATGGTGTCAGGACAGGTATGGAGAGAACTATTATAGTAGTTCTCCAGCAAAGAACCCGCCAGGGCCGGGTAGCGGCTCATACCGGGTGTTGCGGGGTGGTGCTTGCTACGACAACGCGTCTAACTACCACCTGCGGGTAGCTTACCGCAGCAACTACATTCCGGCTGGTAGGTACCTCGGCCTCGGGTTTCGATGTGTGTCAGGATCCGATAACCCTTGAACCGCACGAAGTGCGGTCTTTACCAGCAACGAAGGAGCGTCCTTTACCACTGGTCAATCAGCCGCAAACACGGCTCGCAGGCGTGGCAGACCCAAGCGAGACCGCATCTGGGTTAATTGCTGATGTTCCGCTTGATGACGGCTTTTCGTTAGAGCCTGTCTGCTATTTCCCGGCCCAACTATCGGCGATAACGGATTCTACCACCACTGGCGTAAGCGTCAAGAATAGAGTACCTGGATGGGAATAGAACCTCAGGCCGCTTTGGGCCGTTGCCAGTAATGGTCCCATTGGTCGTTGAGAATCATTTGTCGCCAACATAGAAGGCGGTCGGCCCCAGTCCGACTCCAGTTCTGCCCGCTCAATTTCTGTCGGCGGCAAACTAACAGATCGACCGCCTTTTCTACCACGGCCGAACCAATCTAATAGCCGGCCTGCTGGAAGCGGTGATAATCAATCATGGCCACCTAGTTGTTACTAATCAACCGGTGCAAAGCCGGCAAACTTCTCTCTGTCAGTTGAGCTGACTGGTCCAACGCTGCTGCTCCTAATTGTGAGGCTAAAATCAGGATTGATTTCAAGGTCTCGGTCGCTTGTCCACGCCACAGGCTATCAATCCATTGCCGTCCCCAATCCGGCCCATCTTGAGCACTCAATCCGTCGCTTTGCAGCCCTCTAACTGTTGGCCAAACTCGTCGTTTCAGATGCCACCAATCCAGAATTAAGGTCGCTTTTGGGTATTGAGTCTGAGCTAGTTTGTTAATCCATCTGGCCCCATCGGATAGAACCACCAGTTGCTCTTGATTATCAATACCCATGCCTCGGGCCGTGGTAAATAACTGTTGGCCAAAAGCCTGTACTGATTGCAAGGTGCCCACATATTGTTTGTTTAATAACTGAGGCCGATTTGGTTCCCACTAGCGCTAGCTGATGACTAAAAACAATCCCTACTTTGGCCTCCATCAAACGATTCTGGGCCCTGGCATTAACCAAAGTCCCATCAATGCCCAGCTAAACCCGCTCTGAGGGCCGAATCTGTGGCGGTTTTTTGGGCCGCAGCTGCTTCTCCACTAACACCTCCACCGTTTCGACCAAAGCTGGCTCATAAGCTTGCTGGAAATCAGCCTGCTCTTGAACTTCAACCTTAGTGGCTTCCTGCAAACAGAGTTGACGGATTTGTTGGTGGCTG
>JASMLX010000224.1 GCA_030748495.1 Candidatus Poribacteria bacterium
TCCATGCTTGTTTCGCTTCTTTGGCTGTCAAAGCCTTACGCCAAAGACGGAGTTCATCCAACATTCCGTCCCACGAGCGCGCATCAGAGTGCCGCCCAATTGTTAAATCAGCCTCGTTATCTGTTGGACCGCCACCGGCACCGTTCTTATTCTCCAGATCCAGTTTGCCATCCAAATAGATCTGAATCTTGGTTTTGTCACTTCGCACTGAACCTGCATGATGCCATTTATCATCCGCAATGGGGGTTTTGCTCGAGATTTCGCCTCCAGCGGCCCCATTATGATATTGAGTGTAGAGCATCCCATCTCTGAGCTTGATGTAGTCTCAGGTCCACTCACTTGATATACATGAATCCCTGGCCGCTCTTTTTAGCCGTCTTAAACCAGGCTTCCAGGCTGATATTTTCCGTACCTAAGTTCAAAATATGATTGTGTTTAACCAAAACTCCCTGGTTTTTGCTTAATCTGATGGGTAACCTAACCCCTGATCCAATTAATGTTTTTCTAAACTATAGTCATCCTCCGGTGTTGCAGCGAATTTCAGCCCTGCGACAACCAGGCACATAATACACGATCTCAAAGGAGATACTAAAATGGCACTCAAAGAAATTTCCCATGGTGATCCATACCTCGTTGGCAAGAATCTGGGGAGTTCTGCTCTGCGTGAATTAGATAATTTTCCGATAACCAATTCGGACCAATTGCCCGTCATCAACTTGAACCAAGAGCAGAAATACACCTTTGATCGCAACGGATGGCTATTGATTCCTGGTGTACTCAACGGTGTAGAACTAAAGGAAATGCAGGAATTTGGTGCTCAATTGCGACACGATCCTCGATCAATTCCTGAGAAAGAGAGGTCCGCCATGGGTGGCCCACTTCAGAAATTGATCGATCACCCGTTGGTAGTTGGATTCATGAACGAATTTGTGTCCCATCCGCCACTGTCGAGTCATTGTTGCTATGGGTTTCGGATGGAGTCTTGTTCGCTGTTTTACCGCACATTAAATGATGGTCACTTTGGTCCCCACAACGGCAACGGACTATTCCGTTTCCCCGGTGATTCACACCTATATCGTTGTATTCCGGGCAAAGCCTATAGTGGTTTGTCTCGGGTAGTTTGGGAACTCAATCCAGTTAAAAAAGGTCAAGGTGGGACCTTATTGGTCACCGGTAGTCATAAAGCCGTTTATGCCGCTCCAGAAAGTCTCAAGACGGTTGATTCACCTATTTGGGATACTTATGGTTGTCCCGAAGGTTCGCTTCTGTTTTTTACCGAGGCCCTGACACACAGTGCCCATCCCTGGACTAATACCGAAAACGACCGCATTGCCATCTTCAGTTGCTACAACACTGTCAACAGCAAGTGGCATGATTGGGAACCGAACCCTGACTTGCTGGCTGAGATGCCAGCTATGCGCCAGACCTTATTCAGACCAGTCAGAGCAGCTAATAATCTGGTGGGAGAAGGATACAAAGATTAGTTCTAGGGCTCTGGTTGATGCTAGATAGCTGTAAACCATGGCCAACAGTTGGACCTATAATTGCCAATCTCTAGGGCCACAATAGGAGAATAGGGGCATGAATCTACCTTTACGAGCGGTCATTATTGGCGCCGGCTGGGCCGGTGAAGGACAGACCAAGGCTCTGCGCTAGGCTGGGGCGGAAGTGGTAGCCATCTGTGCTCGTCAATCAGTAGTCGTCCAACAGGTGGCCGATCGATTATCGGTGGCCCAGGCTTCCACCGATTGGCGACAGACTCTAGAAACAGTTTGTCCTGACATCGTGGCTCTAGCCAGCCCGGCCGTGCTGAGAACCGAAGTGGTTGAGATGGCCGCCGACTTAGGTTGTCATCTGCTAGTGGAAAAACCACTGGCCACTACGGCCAGCCAAGCCGGTCACATCTACCAACGAGTGCGTGCCGTAGGAGTTAAACACGCTTATGCCGCCACCCACTGTTATAATCCGGCCTATGTGCGGCTGAAAGAATTAATTCAGCAGGGAATGATTGGACAACTACAAGAAATTGTGGTGACCATGGGTCGGCGCCACTCTACCCCGGCCATTATGCCCTGGTCTTGGATGTTGAGCTTGGAAGAAGGAGGGGGCATATTAAATAACGCGGGTCCTCATCTGCTGGGCATCCTAGAAACTATCAGCGGCGGCCAACTAGCGCGGGTTATGGGCCAGTGCCGAGTGTTAATTAGTCAAGCACCGGTGGTCAGCGGTTTACACGACCATCGTGACTGGCGTCAACAGGACGGGAAATTTAACCGGCAAAATACGGCCGCATTAGAGTGGCGAACCACAGATGCCGATAATGCATTTTCGGCCCTAATGCAGTGGCAGACGAATCAGGGTGAGATCCAAACCACTATTGTTTACGGCTGGGGCCAGCCGATGACAGGTCAAAACAACGGCATGTACTTTTATGGTCAGCAGGGAACGTTGAGTGTGGACCGGATGTTTTGCGGACAGGGAATCAGCTTTCAGCCAGCGGGCGGGGAGCAAATAGAGGTTTTGCCGCTGCCGCTGCGGCTGAAGGATCAAGTGCCAGCCGTCGGAGATTTCATCCCAAATAGGTGGTGCGCCTTAGCCCGCGACTTTGTAGCTGATATCCAAGAGAAAGCCTCTTCCAACTATCTGACCTTCAGGGATGGCTGGCGATATCAAGTGGCAATAGAAGCAATTAGACAAAGCCCAGGCTGGACGGAGTTGCCGCTCTGAATACTGTTTATCCATGATGAAGCCGAGCACCTGTGTGGCGGCCACAGTCTGGAGTGAGGTCAGTTTAAACAGAATCAAAAACGAATAAGGTAATTAGTCAACCCTGTTCTTGGCATCTAGTCTTGGGTTGTAGGCCAGCCTTGATTCTATGGTGTGGGAAGTGCGAGGGGAGCGCGATTATGTCCTGTGTTTTATAAGATAACCTCATCCCATCTGGCAAATTCCGAGTCATATCAGGATTGAATTTTCCAACCGGAGACATGTAAATTAACAGGCTCATTATTGCAATCCCCGTTTGGCTTAATTGAGAGATAACTGACAGGAGGAAACAGGAAATGACACTATATCGGGCCGCGGTGATTGGTTGTGGCCGAATTGGTAGCACCATCGACGACGAACAAGTAAATAAACCTCAATTCCGCTATCCCTGGGCTCATGCCCCGGCCTACATCGAAGCTAAAGGGGTGGAACTGGTGGCTGGTGCCGATCTTGCCACTGACCGATTACGGGATTTCAAACAACGCTGGAGTGTCAACGCCCTTTATACTGACTATCAGCAAATGTTAGCTCAGGAGCAACTGGATATTGTCAGTATAACTACCCGGCCGAAGGAGCGAGCAGAAATTGTGATCGCCACCGCTGAGTCAGGTGGAGTCAAAGCCATCTATGCCACCAAACCAATGTGTGTTAGTCTGGCCGAAGCTGATGCGATGATAGAAGCTTGTCGGCAACATGGGGTGATCCTGGCTATTGCCTGCCACAAAAACTGGAGTCCCTAGTTTCAGGCCTGTTTGCAGGCTATTGCCGAAGGCCAAATTGGTTCGCTGACCTCCATGTTGTGTAGTTTCACTCATGGAGGCCATACTTTGTCTCTGTTTCGTTTGTTTGCCGGCGCACCGGCTAGCTGGGTAATAGGGCACCAGGGCGGTGGTGGACGGCGGCAGGGCGGCATGATTCTCTACCAGAACGGTATTCGCGGTTTCATAACAACTGGAGGTTGGTTCAACTTCGATTTCGTGGGCAGTGATGGTTGGATCAGTGCCCGTAACGAACATGCCGACTTCGAAATCTGGAGTCGACATCCGGAGACTAAAGAACCAATTCGGCGTCAGTTTCCCAATCCCAAGCGCCCACGCAGTTCACAGCAAGCAGCCATTGAGGCGTTGGTGAAAAATATTGATCAGGGAACCCAACCCCTGTGTCCAGGCGAATATGGACGGGAGGCGCTTGAAATAGCTATTGCCTTACGGGAATCAGATCTAAGAGGCAGTGAGAAAATGGAATTGCCGCTGGCCAACCGCAGTCTGAAAAGTGGGTAGTCTGCACATAACGCTGACTATCTCCTAGTTGAGCTGATTGATGGCAGGAGGCCGAGGTTGAACCAAACAGATAAGGCCTGTAGCACAACCGGTATACCCTAATCATGGCCATGAAACGATTTTATCCATCACTTCTCTAAACTGGGGATCTAAGTGAGGAGCCAGCGGAAAACTTTACTCAGACTAGAATAGTGATCATTAGAATTAGAAGAATAGGAGGCAAAGCTAGGAGGATGGACCTTGCCCACCGGGCGTACGCTACGCGGGATCTCTTCCTATTGTTCTATTGTTCCTCTCCAGGTCGATATACGGACCAGTAGCGCAAGATGTGGACGAAGACATCACATGTGATAAACACCTGCGATGTCTTCGTCCAGCGCGGTGAGGGCAGCAACCCCGGAACGAAGCAGAGGCCTGTCGCGTCGATCGCGCAAACCTGGGAGCGCCTGCGGGCCGCCAGAGGATCCATCTGATCCCACATAGTGCGGACAGAGTGGAACTTTCACCTCAGGTAAGACATGAATTATTCACCGCGAGACAGAGGGAATTCAGCATGCCACTCAATCAGACAGATATCGCCTTGACCGCGGAGGATTTGGCTATCTACCGTCAGAAGGGTTACTGGATTAGCCCTGTACTCTTCGACGGTGATGAGGTACAGGCAATGCGGCGGGAACTCGAACGCATATGCGCCGGCGAGCGTGACTACGATGGCTTCTTCTGGTTAAAGCAACCCAACTTTGGCCTCGATGACCCGGCCGTGCGTCAGGTCAACAATGGCTGGTGGATTAATAAAGTCATGCGGATAGCGGTAAAAAGTCCGATCCTCGGTTATATCGGATCGCAGCTTATGGACACCAACGAAGTACGAATCTGGCACGACCAAATGCTCTGGAAGCCGGGGTTGGGTCCTACTGGGGAACCAACCTTGAGCAACAATATCGGCTGGCATCAGGACTACGCCCACTGGCAATGTGCAAATACGATGAACTTTTGCACCGCTTGGGTAGCCCTACAGGGTACTGATGAATCCAATGGTTGCATGCATTTGGTAGCCGGCTCACACCGTTGGGGGCTCCGCCGCGATGCTAATACCTTCGGCGAGAAGAATCTGGAGGTGCTCGAAGCCAAATACCGGCCCGAGGGCAAGGAGTGGAAGACCGAACCCTGTGTACTCAAAGCTGGCCAGGCCAGCTTTCATCACGCTTTGACCTACCACGGTTCCGGTCCGAATCTCTCGACACAACCTCGGTTGTCTATGGTCGTCCATATGATGCCACAGGACTGCGGTTTTACCCAAAGAGGACACTATCACCCAAACGCGGATCTACTAGGACCTTATGTTGAAGAGGAAGACCTTTTTGAAGGGCCATACTTTCCCCGTATTTGGCCAACGGCCAATTAGTAGTTTAGTACACATCAAAAAATCGCACTCCGGCCTAGAGTTGTTCTGTAATAGAGAGCGTCTGACACTTGGCAGTTTTGGGGAATGGTTCCTGAAGTGTAGCGCTGTTGTGAGTCCCCGGGATATTCGACAACTTACGGCTCGACAACTTGGAAGCGATTGAGGGAGAGAATTAGGGCCGACTTTTTACGGCCTGCGCACCCGCCTCTATCAGGAGATTGTGGTCCTCTTGAGCCTGGTGGTCGACGGCCCGGCCGGGTCGTTTTCATGCGCTGCCCTCGGCACGACGGCGCTTCCATTCCTCCACGCTCATCCCGCCGACCACCAGCTGGCTGTTGTCGCCACTTCGCTCCGCCCGACCCAGCGATTGGGCTCGGGCGGCCGCTTCCTGGTTGCCCGGCTGTAGCACGTCCATCTGGCCGGCCACCAGGTGGCGGTAAAGCAGTTGTAATTGCGGGGGAAAATTGGCGTAAACCTCTGGCGGCACGTAGGTCCTCAACGTATGCCCGCCCGAGTGCAGATTGCCAAACTCATTACCCGATAACCACCACGGTCCGTAACGGCAGACCACCGCCGTGCGCTCGTACTGGCTTTGGTTGCGCGCACCCGAGTGCCAGACCCGCGTGTCCTGCATGAAAACCGAGCCGGCCGGGGCCGAGACCTGTAATTCCCCGGGGATGGGCGCCGAGGAGTCGATACCGTCCTCGGGGCCGCGGGGGTTGCGTGGATCCTTGTGCGAGCCCGGTACCACCCAGGTGCCGCCGTTAAACGGGGT
>JASMLX010000225.1 GCA_030748495.1 Candidatus Poribacteria bacterium
CTGTTAAAAAGCCAAAGCGGTTCCAGGAGCGGCAACGATTTTTGGGCCGCAATGTCAACTATTTTTTGGTGAGACTCCAAACTCTAGATAATAGTGTATAATAAAAAAATAACGTTTCTATCGTTACGTTTCAGTTGAAAACCAGTTCGTAAAAGACATGGGGTATGTTAACTGTCGACAGGAGAATATTTATGAGGTCTGTACAACGTTTTATCTTGTTACTGGTTGTCTTAGGAATGTCTGTTCTCGCTACCAAAATAGTGTCAGCGAAAGCCGTCGGCATATGGCTTTTTGACGAGGGAAAAGGTGACACCATCAAGGAGGCACAAGGTTACAAGCACGACGGCGAGTTTGTCGGTGGCGTCAAATGGGAAAAGGCGGGGAAATTCGGCTCAGCGGTCCGGTTCGATGGCAAAACGGGTCATATCGAAATCCCAGATCCTGACCACACACTGGCACCGAAACACCTGACTTTAATGGCATGGGTGAAGGTTGACAATGTCTCGGGCACGAAATCCATTATGGAACAATACGACTGGTTACCGGATCTCGGTATCCATGCCTTTCGTATCAATGGAACCACCATCGAGTGGTACGCTATATGGGCGCAGTGCCAGCCATGCCGCGAAGCCAAGGGCGGTAAGATCAAAGAAAAGCAATGGACGCATGTGGTCGGAACCTACGACGGAAAGGCTTCACGCTTGTATCAGGATGGGAAATTCGTCATAGAGAGCAAGCCGGGCCCGAATTCGGATTTGCTGCCCAGCAACAAGTCGCTTTCAATCGGCGTTCGTGGTGACACCAAGGATGTTCACTGGATGGCTGGCGTGATTGATGAAGCAGCCATCTTCGATACAGCTCTTTCTTTAAAAGAGATTCAAACCATATTCAAGTCTCCTAATGGACTAAAAGGAGCAGTTCTGGCCGTCGGTTCACCGCAATCCAAGCTAGCCGTCACTTGGGGGCAACTGAGAGGCCAGTAGTTCTCTCACCCAGATGATTCGTTCACGGTCTAGTTCCCTCATCTCAAGATAGTGTTCTTTTTGGCCAATCCTCCTCATGAGACCTTTTGTAGAAACGCCTTAGCTTTCATGGTAAAAACTCGTGCCGTCTCTGCCGTAAATGGTGGCCGATCGGCGATTTTCGGCACCACAATAGCTGCGTATTCACCCGTCTGGTAGGCCTTCGGATCGGTGAGATAGCCGATGAAGTCGTCTGTATAGCCAATGACTAGGGTATGTTCAAAGGGCGAGTCACGGCGAATCTCTAATCCATAGTAGCTATAGAGTTCAGCCGGATGAAACAGCAATCCCACCTCACCTAATTGTATCACTGAAATCGGGCTAATACAGCTGGTCTGCTGCAAATCCCATCTCTTGGCCGCTTCAAACCAGTCTGTTGCAAATCGGGCATCGACCCACTCACCAGAAATACATTGAGACGGATTTTGCTCGTACCTGGCCAGTTGGGCCGTCAATAATTTGAGGTCGAATGGCACTTCAATATCTGCACTGCTGACTTGGATTTCGGAGACCTGGACGCGGTTGGCATGGTTGAGAGCACTATGTAAAGCGGCGCAAATCGAGGCTGAGACTTTTTCCGGATCTCCTAGCCACGAAGGTGACCCATCTCCTGGGTTGACGTCGCCGCAGTGTCCTTGCAGAAAGGCTGGAGCCAGTCCATTTTCCGACCTGGCCTGCTCTGCTACTATACCTGGCCAATCAGGTCCTGCCTGCCCATCCGTGTAGCAGACGGGATGAGCAGAAAAATGATACCAGAGGAGTGCCCGTTTTTTTCTCCTCGGTGGAAATGCAGGGTGTGGAACATGGTATCTAGCCATCTCTCTTTGTCCGTCGATGTGTCTGTGAACAGTTCATCTGTCAGCCAAGTTTCTGAGGTGCGATTAAAATTCCCCCCAACTGCACGCGCTTTGCCCACATACAAATCCGCTGGTGCCAGATCTTTCTTGGCGCACTCAACCGCTTGAACAACGCTGTTTTCCAGAACATCCATATAGGCTTTTGCAGGTATTGCCCCCCACTGCCGGAAATAGCGCAATGTAGGCATTGAATGGGTATGGGTAACACAGATACGCACATTTTCCGCTGGGATTTCCACTTGATTGGCCACCCGAGCCTGCACGCGTTTGACAAAGTCGCCTGAAACCGCGCAAATTTCCATGGAAACAATGGCAGTTTCAACCCTTTTCAGCCGTAGAACCAATGCCCGTGTGGAGGTCGGCTGCCGAATTCCAGTAATGAGACGCTCATTTCCGGGTTGGAAATGAAAACCGGATAATTCTATTTCTAGGGGCGGTGTAATATCCACAACGCCTTCACCGGCTTGCAGGACATCATTTTCCAAATGATCTGTTGCATCCATCTTGGTCACCTTTCATCTAAGTGATATGTAAAACCTAAGGTATGATTCTTCGATTCTCAAGATTGAAAGAAGCTGCAAGTGTGAAATCCAAAGGCTATGCCTAGAAGATTCCGACAGCAGCCTACTCACCTGCTTTCCACCATAAGAACAAAGAAAATTCATGATTGCCGACCTCCGCTTCCACATGAAGATCCGTAAGGTAGAAGGGAGACTTTAGCGTAGAATAAAAACAAATTCACCACTCACGGGAAGATAAAAGCTAGTGCCAAAAGAGCCACTAAGAAACCCTGTATCCGGCATAATGCTCAAACAGCCACCGCTGCTACGCCTGGCAGTCAAGCAACGATTTTGACTGAGAGATAGTGGATACACCAAAAAAGGTAAATCCATCAGATATCTTTCCACCTTTGCCCTGTGGGTTGGCGTGAAAGCGTAAGGAGTATTTCGGTTTTCCCTGCAATTTATTAGGTCAACTGCTATCTGAGATAGCCGAACTCGTCGTATCTATTATTGTCTCTTTAATCATTCTTAATTTCTCCCCCGATCTTGATCCGGCATCCGAACCGTAATGACATTTGAGACGCCGGTGCCTTGTGGCCCAAACGGACTTGGACGAACAGCGTAGACGCGATAGCGGTAGATGCTACCGGGAACAACCTGGCTATCAAAGGCTGTGGTAATATCGGCTCCCGGTTGACCAATATGGTTGCGGAAGGATCGCTTGGCTTTACCGTCAGCCCTCTGCACGATGTACGCCCCTTCGTCGGTAGCGTTGTCAGTCCATTGTAGACTAACGGTAGAACGAGAGACAGAAACAAGGCGTAAGTCACTGGGAGCGTCGTCTGATGGTGGGCCGGGCTGAGGCCCTGGTTGTCGATGACCAAGCCGACGAACCGGCACAATCGGCGGTCGAGGGCCGGGGTGATCCAGTTGTCTGCGTGCGGTTTGGTACCTCAAGCGGATAAAATCTTTAATCGACCCCACAATGCTGTCGTAGCCTCGGTCTTGCGGGTTGGTAACCCGACGAGACGGAAATGGGTCTGTGGCTAAGTCGGCTTTGATCTGTGCATACAGTTGATCGACTTTGGGCAACAGCACCTCTGGATGAAAGTACGTTTCCAGAATGGTGTTGGCCCAGTGGCGATAACGGGCCAGAAGTTGTGGATTATCGACCATTCGCTTGATTAGCGGAGACGGTGAACCACCGATCATCGGCCAAGCGGCGTGCCAACCATCAATCACCGGAATATGACCGAAAGCGTTGTCGGCAAAGCCGACATCCAAATCCCAAGGGATATAGTACCAACGATTGCTTAGCCGATGATGGTACAGATAATAGTTGTGCGGATTGGTGCCGGTCAGTTGGTCGAAAGCACCAGCGAATATCATCACCGCCATCGTCTTTAGAAAAGACTCCATCTCGATTGTGGCCTGCATGACTTGGGCAAAATCGTCGTCAGCAGTCTGATTAATTCTGGCGATCAAGTCGAGGACATCTAATGCCTTGTGGTTAGCTGTCGGGGATTTCGGTTCGAAGGCTATGCTGACCGGATTTCCGTCGGTCGATGGTGGCATCGGCTCCAGGTTGGCCGACCATCGACTGGCTTGATCGAAAATGTCGATTTTGTACAAGGCTCCGTCCCCGGCCAATTCGTTTTTGAGAAACACGCTGTCGATGCGCTCAACATTGACGTAGACTCCGTGGTATTGACTGTTTAAATATAGCTTGGCATAGTTACATCGCGAGGCTTTGACGTTCAGTTGGCGAAGAATTGGCGTAATCAGTCGCTCACTAAACAGGCTGCCAAATTGAATACCATTGTCGAGGCCTACCCGCTTCAATCCGAGAAAGGTCTGCCCTTTCTCAAATTCGTTGAACTTAATCAGAAAACTACGTTTGTAGGGTTGGTGAGGATGAGACGAACTGTTCCCTTTGTAACGGACACCGACGTTTTCAACGGTCTGGTCGCCCCAGCGAAAGGTGGCCGGCACGTAAATCCGCTGAGGCAGTGCCGATCGCATCTTTTTTAGCTGATGATCGTCGATCTGTAAGTCAATGACCTGAACCTGATTCGGATTATAAAAGGTGGCGGTGGTTGGCAGTGTATTAGCTGATGAGATACCATTGACCAACCAGAGCCATAAGCCGATATGCCGTAAGATCAAGCCTGGTTTATTGAACCCGTTTCCCATCTGTAATGACCAGACAGCTACTTAAGTATAACCATCTTGCGCGTCTCAGTGTAGTCACCCGCCTGAAGCTGATAGAAGTAAGCGCCAGATACCACCGGTTCACCTGTTTCACTCTTGCCATCCCAATAAGCGGCTTGATCCGCAGTTGTGTACCTACCTGCCGTTACCATTCCCAGTTCTAGCTGACGAATGCGCTTGCCCTCCACATCATAGATAGTGACAGTCATTTCCGTATCCTGACTCAGCTCAAAGGGAATCCAAGTTTCGGGGTTAAATGGATTAGGATAGTTAGCAAGTAATTGATTCTGGTTGGGTATCCTCAGATCAGTGTTCAGAGTAAAATGGGCCACAGCATTTTCCAGATCTTCCAATGTGACTTGGTATCTTCATCTTCTCCATTATTGTTTGTTCTCCAACATCAAGTCATGGCTTAGTTACTCTTAGTATAGATCAGGGAAAAAGAGGAGCCGTCTTCATCCAAATAAGTCAAAGTTAATGAGTTTCCATCAATTCTCCAGTTACCTTCTTCAATTTCAACCTGATAGAGTCTGTCTTCGGCCGATGTGTTCGGAATAAGTTTATAACTGGCTTCAGTTATAAAATAAGTGCCAGTTTCACTTTTTGTTTCTTCATCAATGTCATCAACTTCATCCTCTGGAGCTATGAGAGCCCGTGATTCCTCATCACCAATATCATCCAAAATTTTTGTTATGTCCATTACGGTTTCTATCTTGAGGTCTCTTTCATAGGTTCCATTACTTTTGAAGTCTATCCACATATCAGCATCCACTGAACAACACTGCGCCCAATTTGTTTCTATATCTATGAGGGTACGTAACTCTTCATCTAGTTCTTCTTCAAAACCCACTATAGCTAGTTCTTTAAAGTAATCATCGATTGATTTGCCATTAATGCCTTTCGCATACCATTTACCAACGAATTCATCAACGGGGTCCATTTTTGCTTCGGTTATTTCCTCTGATTCTTCACCACATCCAACTAATACTAACAACATTAACAAAATCAAACTAAGTTTTCGCATCAAATTGCCCCTGTTTTTCTTTTTAAAGGCTCACGCCATTATCAGCAATGCCCATACCATAATATATCATTATCTTAGAGGATCAATC
This sequence comes from Candidatus Poribacteria bacterium, assembly GCA_030748495.1. GTDB lineage: Bacteria > Poribacteria > WGA-4E > WGA-4E > UBA9662. Next base: position 5,706 of record JASMLX010000225.1, read on the forward strand.
CAAAAATCTCTATTGAGAAGAAGTGGTAGAATATATATGAGATTCTAAGGAAAGAAAGAGGTGAAGAGAAGAAAAAGGGGTACCATCTAGGGTGGCTGATACCCCTTTGGTTAACCCGTACGGAATCTGGGCTTATGAACACATCCCATTCAAGCAGAGAATACGCACCGTCTAGAAGTTGTTCTTTTGGATGTTTCAGAATCTAGTTTGAGATCTGATGTGAATTCAAAAATACTTGGGGCGCTTTCCCCCTTGGCTGCTCAGGTAGAAAGGCTAACCTATGATAACGGTAAGGAGTTTGTACTCC
>JASMLX010000226.1:0-2127 GCA_030748495.1 Candidatus Poribacteria bacterium
TCAATTGCTGATTTCTACTGCTGAATTAGAGATGCTAGTTGGTGCTCAAAGAGCGGTGGCTTGACCTGTTGCCCTTTAGCATCAATCACCGCTTCCAACTGCTCCATTGATTCCACTTGATCTGGTAACTGGACCGTGATTTGTACTTGGGTCATTGATTACTCCCTACAGAGTCGACTTCTCTCGGCTACTTTATTTGACGAGTTCTCATCTATCATTATCCTTCCAATCTTAGCCGGCAAATACAATTACGGCAACCGCCCAAAGCCACTTGGGGCTTAATTTCCATCCAGGCACTCTATTCTTGACGCTTACTTGACATTTCCCCAGATTAACGGTAACTTGTCCCGAGGCTCAACGCTCAGAAATTTCGTTCTCCCGTCTTCAATTAAGCGCTTAATCTCCTTGGCTGTCAATTTACGCTGGAAAATGATCAATTCATCAATGGTTCCAGCACCGCTGTTACCTTTTCCGTTGTTGCCTTTTCCGTCATTTCCAACACGCACATCGGCTTTGTTGCCCACGGTGGTCAACAATTCGTTGGTGGCCTTGTCGGCTTCGCCGTTGAGATAAAAAGATATTGCATGATGTAGATTTCTCCGTCGATAATTAGCTTAGTTAAGTTCGGGCAACACCAGCTATGTTGAAAGCCGTATCCAAGGTAGCGTAAGAAAGAGAGGCTGCCTGAACAGGGTCGTATCCTTCTTTTGACCAAACGCGTGCGCTAACTTCTAAAGTGATGAAGTCATTCCATCCCGCCTTATGCATTGCCCTCAAGTAAGTGACGCTGTCGAGCTCACCTTCTCCCAGAAGCAGCAGATCGAATTGACCATCAGCATATCGTCTGGTATCCGTAATATGAGTGTGGACAGTAATGGGAACAAGATTCTTGACCGAATCTTCAATCTGCTCACCAGCCAGATAAAAATGGATGATATCAAAGTGTAAGCCGGCAGAAGGACTGTCAACTGTTTCGATTACCCATATTGCCCGCTTGGATCGGTCTACAGCCGCGCCGCAATGGGCTTCACCAGCTATGATAAAACCCTCCGCTGAGGCTAGTTGAGCGTAGTCCATAAATCGTTGAACGATCTGGTCACGCTGCTCTGTCCACAATTCGCTTTTGCCACCGATTCCTCTGGCAATCACAGGCACCTCTCCAACATCAAGATCCCTAGCCAGTTGAGCAACCTGTCGCATCAGTTCAAGGTTATCCTGATGCACTTGTTCATCTTCTTCCAGAATATGTCCTAAGACCATAAATGCCGGCACACCCAGGCAATGCTGTTTCAAGAGTTGTTTTAGTTCCTTTCGACGCCTGGGGCTGATTTGATCCGGCATAGATTCGAGATGTTTAGATCCAATACAAATTTCAACCCCATCGTATCCTATTTGCGCTAGCGTGGGAATTGCCGTTTCCAACCTTATGAGGGGCATCGCGTACGTTCCATAAGCGATTTTCATGATTGCCCCCTTACCTTTATCCAAGAGGTAATGGTCCAGGCCTTTTTGGCGTAAAAGCTGTCGGAGTCGGGAATTACCACTCGATCAGTGGAGCCATTAAACTTCAGCACCGAGCCAACTTTGCCTTTGGCCCACTTGGCACCTTGGATTTCACCATGATTATCGTTGCCAGAAATACCCTTGAGCTTCTTACCTGTGTTCTCGTCAAGTCGCCAAATACCCATTGCCGTTTTGAGGTCAATTTTGGCTTTACTTGGTGCCACTAGCACCAGACTGGTGACCATCAAAGCAAGATAAAAGAAAGTTGCTTTCATTTTCGCCTCCTTGAATTAGATCCAGAAATTAACATAGTGCCGCACACTTTGCAAGGGATGGTAAAGTTGATTTTGTTGTTTTGTTGTAAAGGCAAGATATAGAACAGAAGCAACTTAATCACATATACGGCCTGCCCTGTTATGGAAACGTTCACTGAAACCCAGGTAAAAGATAACTGGTGGACGGGGTAATCAAGCGGGTATCAGCACCAGTTAGTACCCTTTTTCTCTCTACTTGTCCCTTTTCTTCCCCTAACCAACTTCCTGACATCATCTAATTCTGACTCTGTTGACCTGTCATTTGCATTGCTATATAATGGCTCTGCAGCACAGTAAATGTAGATCAGGC
>JASMLX010000226.1:2226-6004 GCA_030748495.1 Candidatus Poribacteria bacterium
CATCTAATTCTGACTCTGTTGACCTGTCATTTGCATTGCTATATAATGGCTCTGCAGCACAGTAAATGTAGATCAGGCTGCGCAATTCTACACCATAAAGGTTCCCAAATAGATCCTAAATAACTGTTTGACGGGGACATCTTTTGCTACCAGTCAAAAATACCGCCAAGCAGTTTCTAAGCAAATACGAGAAGGAATTTTGCTAATGAAAGTTATGCGACCATGGCTAGTTGCACCGCGCACCATCGAGTATCGCCAGCAGGAGATTCATCTGACTCCTAATGCTGTTTTAGTCAAACATGTCTGTACGGCTCCGAGTCAAGGAACCGCCATCCACCGCTATCTGGCTGAAGAAATCGAATTGGATTCCTACAACCGCCAGAAGAGTGGAGGACCCTTTCCGTATCCTTGGTTGCAAGGATTCGCCTATGGTGTTGGTCGGATTGAAGAGGTCGGAGCTAAAGTGAAATCAGTCAAAAAAGGCCAATTGATTTACAGTCAAAAACTTATCGCAGACCTGTCAGTATTAGATCCTTCGGATCTAATACTGCTTCCTGATGGATTGGACCCAGAGTCTGCTGCTATGCTACTACAAGCCGAGGTGGGATTAAAAGGTGCAAGGGCGGCTAAAATCGTACTCGGTGATATCGTGTTGGTTACCGGCCAGGGACCGATTGGTAATTTTGCCGCCCAATTATGTAAACTGACCGGAGCTTATCAAGTCGTCGTCAGCGACTTGAGTGATTTAAAACTACAGATCAGTCTGCAAATGGACATCGATTTGGTCTTGAACCCCAGAACTACGGATCTGTTGAATTGCATGGAGGAATTTACCCACGGTCGGGGAGCGGATGTGGTGGTCGAGTCATCAGGTTCGTCCGAAGCTTTTCTACAAGGATGTGGCGCGGCAGCAGCAGGTGGTCGGATTGTCGTTCTGGGTTGGATTCTGGATTCTTGCCGGTTTAATATGTCGGAGTCTTTCACCCCCAAAGGACTGGAAATGGTAGTCTGTCATGCCGGCCAACTAGGTGACTGGCAACTGGCTCGGCGACGTCTGCGATCTAGAGGAATGAGAGGGCACGGTCTATCAAAAGCGAGTGTGTCGCTGAACTCCCCATTAAATGACGATTATCTTTATTTGATGGATTTAATGGCCGAAGGGAAATTGAAGGCAAAAGAATTGATTACCCACCGTTTTCCGATTGATGATCTGGTTCAAGTCTGGGATGAATTTGTCAACCCATTGGACACTTCCGTTCATGGTGAGTATGCACAAATTCTCTTCACTAGTGATAATGTTTAATAAAAACTGAGATGACTTTCTCCCGGTCCAGTATTAAGAGGGCTGGTGCCCAGGCCCCTCATATATTTCATCGGGAGGGGATCTGGGATCGAAATAGGGCTGGTGAGCCCGTATCCAGTGCAGTTTACTTCTGCTGCCTATAAGCTGGCGACTGTAGCCAAACCCGCAAGATGGTGATCCTGAAGTAAGAGTTTTGCGCCATTAAAAAGCTCACTGAAACCCGGGCAATAGATAACGAGTGTACGGGAGGCGGGTATCAGCTGTCCTTAGTTGGTACCCTTTTCCTTTCTCCTAACCCATCCTATCTGATTCTGGCTCTGTTGACCTGTCATTTACATTCTATATAATGGTTCTGTAAACTCTCGGCTTCACTTCTCATGTTAGACGTCATCTCCTATTTCCGCCCTGACATCGACTTCGTTGGTCACCTGTTCGACCAATTGAAAGCCCAAGATCGAGGATCGTGGGCTGACTGGCAAGATATTCCACCCACGGCTAACCGGTTAACTGAGATCTATATTTGTAGCCCAGAAAATCTGAACCAGACTTTCTCTGGCCGCGACGACAGATGATTGATGAAATACGTATGTATTCATAAGAGGGGCTTTATCACTTCCCTGCCTGTTGATTACTGGTTTCCCATCCGGGGTAATTGACCCGAAGCCCCCTTTGATGGGGAACAATAAGAGGAACCGCTAAAACACAACCCATGCGACTTAGCGAGCAATCCAGGTTTAATGATCCACCGTCCCCTCGCCCACTGGTACTGGCCATCGGTGTGATCCTGATCGTAGCCAACTGCTATTGGATCGCTCTGGGTCGGGCCACCGACCAATCATACACCACCAATATTTCTCTTTATTTCAACGTTATTTTTTCCTTGTTCCTGCTGGCGCTGCTCAATCTTGGACTCCGGGAATTCCGCCCCCGTTTGGCCTTCCGCCAGGGTGAAATTCTGGTCATCTATGTCATGTTATCGATTGCTTCTTCCCTCTCCGGTCTGGATCTCATACAGAGTCTGGTAGGCATTATCAGCACGCCGTTCTTCTTTGCCAGCCAGGAAAATGAGTGGAACAACCTATTTGGCCGCTTCATTCCACGCTGGCTGGCTGTGGTGGATAAAACCATTCTGACCGAACTTTACGACGGTGAGGCCACCCTATACACTTCCCGAAACCTGCGGGGCTGGCTGTTTCCAGTGCTAGCTTGGTCGGTTTTCCTCTGCGCGCTCCTCCTGGTTATGCTTTGCCTCAACGTTATTGTTCGGAAACAGTGGGTGGAAGAAGAAAAGCTCAGTTATCCCATTATCCAGTTGCCTTTTGCCATGACTGGTGAGCGGTCGAATTTCTTTCGGCAACATGTAATGTGGATGGGCTTCGGACTGGCGGTCTCGATTAATATCGTTAACGGCCTTCACCATCTGTATCCTATGATTCCCAGTTTAGGCGGGGAATTGTATGAGAAGACAGGGAAAGGCTTAGACCTGGGAAGGTTTTTCACTGAGAAACCGTGGAGCAAAACTGGTTCCATACCAGTAATGGTGATCCCTTCTGTGGTCGGACTGGCTTTCTTCATTCCACTGGATCTGTCCTTTTCTTTTTGCTTTTTCTTCTTTTTTGGTAAGTTTCAGCCGCCAATAGCGCATATAATTGGGCTGGGTGAACTTCCACGCTTCCCCTACATCGGAGAGCAGGCTTTTGGCGGCTTGATCGGCTTGTGTCTGATTTCAATCTGGATTAGCAGGCATCACTTTAAGCAGGCTATTTTTAGCCTGTTTCCGGCTGGAGTGGCGGCATCAGTTCCATCGACTGAGATTCAAACGGATGAGGCCGCGGGTCAGTATCGATTAGCTTTGATGGGCATCTTGTTCGGCACGGTTGTGATCACGCTCTTTTGCCGGCAAGCCGGAATGTCAATGGGTGCTGTTTTCATCTTTTTCTGGTTGTATTTTGCCATCTCCATGGCCATTACTCGTATGAGAGCCGAATTGGGGTCTCCAGTGCACGATTTTCACGATTCTGGTCTGCCGGAAATGATCGTCACCATCTTCGGCACACGGCCTTTCGGCCCCGCAAATTTAACCCTGTTCTCTTTTTTTCGCTTCTTTAACCGGGCCTACCGACCACATCCGATGCCACATCAGTTGGAGGGGTTTAAAATCGCTGATAGGACCCGGCTGAGGCCATCACAACTATTTATGGCCATCACCATGGCCACCGTGGTGGGAGCATTGGCTTTCTTTTGGGCATATCTGCAGGTCCAATACAGGTTTCCGGGCCTTAATTCCCGCTGGAGGGGCATACACGCCTTTCATCGATTGAGAAGTTGGCTCTACTACCCTCTGTCACCCAATTATATAGCCATCGGTGCGATGCTGATTGGTTGCGCTTTCTCGCTGTTTCTGATGATGATGCGGATGCGATTTCTATTTTGGCCCTTTCACCCGGCCGGCTATGTGGTGGCCACCAGTTTTTC
>JASMLX010000227.1 GCA_030748495.1 Candidatus Poribacteria bacterium
ATTCCCTAGTTACATTTGCCAACATAAAGTACCTTGCCATGTCACATCCTCCAGATAGTGTGTATTAATCAATATGATCTTTTAGGATAATCAATAATTATATGGGCTACTAGTAGGTTTAGTTTAATGGGCAATGCACTACAATTTAGAACTGCAACAGAAGACGACTGTACAGAACTGGCGCTAATGATAGATGTGGCTGGTAGGAGGTTGCCATCTTACCTTTGGAGCCAAGAAGTGGGACAAGGGCAATCCTATTTTGAGTATGGCAGAGAAAAAATTAGAACCGATACCAGTAACAATGGTTATTTCAAAAACTGGCTGGTTGCAGAATCTCAATCTAAATTTGTAGGCGCATTTTTTGGGTTTTCTGTCGAGGATCCCTACCCAGAAATTGACCTTGATGCTGTACCAGTGTGGTGGCGGCCATGTAAAGAACTTGAAGGGGTAGCTAGTGGATGTTGGCTACTTCAAGCAATAGCCATATTGCCGCAATATCGAGGGAAAGGGTTAGCCCGACAACTTTTAGACAAAGCGGAAAGTGTAGCTAGGGATTCTGGTACGAATAGGATTGCTTTACAGGTTGAAGAGGTTAACGAGGTTGCTTTCAAAACGTATCGGAGTAACGGGTATGTCGAAGTGGATCGTAGGCCATATATACCCTTCCCCGGCTCTGACGATACCGGTGACTATGTGTTGATGTGGAAGGAATTGAACTGAATTAGTGTTAGTTCACTCCAACGCAATACAATCAATCTCAATTTTGTAGTCCTCAATCAGCTTGGCCTGTACTGTCCGTCTGGCTGGCGGATCAGTTGGAAAATATTCCTTGTAGACTTCGTTCATTGCAGGCCATTCGTCTAAATCTTCCATAAAGATATTAATCTTAAGTACCTTGTCGAAAGACGATCCTGCCGTTTCTAAAACCATCTTCAAGTTATCCAGTGTTCGTCTAGTCTCAACCTCGATAGAACCTGTTTCTGCCTCTCCTGTATCCGGATTCATAGCCAGATATCCGGTGGTAAAGATAAGACCGCCACCCTTGGTAGCTGGGGACACCAACGTCGGCTCACCCAAAAAGTGGCCTAGGCTTAGTGAGTCTGGTGTACGGACAATTTCTCGTTTCTCTTGCATGATTAGTATCCTTAGTCTTTTGGAATGCTCTTTATACCCCACCGCTGTGGGGGCTGGATATGTGATAACCCCGGAATCTAAAAAGGGGGTGGGTAGGGGTCTGCCCTGTTAACGCTGTTGGAACTAATCTAGTGGATGTTGACAACAGTGCGCCCGTAGCTCAGTTGGATAGAGCGATGCCGGTCACGGGTCAAAGACACGTGGCCCAGAGGGTTAAATTTTTGGACAGTGTCCTCTGCCCTCTACTCCTGCCGCAAATACGCCACACTGAAGTGACAGAAAACAATTGGCACGAACTTTGGTAACTACAAAATGGTGGTTACAACTCACAACAATCAGATTGACATAAGTACCTGATGCATTTAATTTATTATCAGGCAAGGCAAGAACCGAGTTGGCACGCCCGAAGGGATTCGAACCCCTGACCTCTGCCTCCGGAGGGCAGCGCTCTATCCAGCTGAGCTACGGGCGCCTTGAATTCCTTCACCTTTCTCCAACACAGACAACCATATTCTACAATTTGCTGTGTCAGATTGTGACAGGAGTGTGACAGCGACACCCTACCCTTCCAAGCCTATCACCACTAAAAAAGGTGATCCCAGTAATGAACAAGAACCTATACTGGTGCCATCCTAGAATGAGGAGTAACTACCCGGCACCCCACCCCATTGGGTCTTTCTTATCTATATATATTCAGCTCACACAGCGGTCTGTAATCGTAAGTATCTGATAAATAGGTATAAAATCAGTGTCAAATTTCTCGTTATAAATCAAATATTTAGACGATTCTATTTCTCCTTGTAGATCAATCGGATAGACCAGAAAGGTATATAAGTAGAGGCAAGTGGTTTCTATTCCTTTGTCTCTGCATTCGGTCTAAGCACTGAGCCATTCGGCTCAACGCACTCTTAATCCAACTCTTGGGTACGCCTTTGAGTGCGTCTATTGATTACTATTTTTTGGAGAAATAGATATGGCTGATTCAGTCAAAAAGTTATGGAAGCGGCACCATGAATAAGCTGATGTTGGTGCCTTCAGAGTTAGATAAAGACCAGTACGGTGGTCTTAACTTTAAATCCGCATCTGATATACCGTCTAAGCGCATTCAATGGTATTGGTCAGGCATGATTGCTGAAGGCAAGTTCCATGTTTTTGCGGGTGATGCAGGGATAGGCAAGACCCAGATACTGTGCAATATCACCGCTACAGTTAGCCGTGGCGGCATATTCTCAGGGGAGAAGGAACCCTGCCTACAAGGCAAGGTGTTGTACCTGACAGGCGAAGATGGCGCAAGCGACACGATCATTCCAAGACTGAAAGCCTGTGGCGCAACACTGGACAATGTCACGGTACTTGACCCATTGAAGGCAGATGGAGGGTTGTTCAGTCTGTCAGAAAATCTGGATAGCGTTGCTGATATGGTCAAGGATGATGGTAATTACAAGCTATTTATCATTGATCCCGTCACCGCATTCTGTGACGACAAGTTTGACAATAACTCTGTTACGTCAGTTCGCAGCTTAGCTACTAAGCTGAGTGCCTTTGCTGAGGATACAGGGGTTGCTGTCATTGGTTTGACGCATCTGACTAAGGACGACCAGAGAAAAGCGGTGAACAGGATACTGGGCTCTGGTGCATGGGTACATGCGTCTAGGGTGGTATTGGGTGCAGTACACGCCGATGGGCAGTATTACTTTGGCAAATGGAAGGCCAACATCACCGACTGCACGCCTGTCTATACCTACAGGATGGTCGAGCGTCCGTTGGACGATCTTGGCTATGTTCATTACATCGAATTTGACGATTACCCAATGTTGGGCAGAAGTCTGGATGAGTTCCAGAGTGTCTCAACGGGTAGAGGTGCTACAGGAGCATCTGTCAGGGATATTCTGGAGAGGCTGCTACAAGATGGTGACTGGCATCTCAAGGAGGAACTGGTTGATGCTGTCGGTCGACAGGTAGAGTGTAGTATCAAGACTATAGAACGGGTTGCTTTCGATGAGATGTCTGTAGATAGACAGAATACTAGCGAAACACCTAGCAGAGTGTTGTGGCGACTTCCTAGTTGAGACATAACGTGTATATGAAATGTCTCATCTAGTTAAGACATTCGGTATGTACGTTATGTCTCAACTACAGCGTGGTCCTAACTGGACCTGACACCTCATCCAGCGTCTCATTATGAGTGAGATTTAAGCAGGTGGAGCCAGTGGTTCAAAAGTAAATATGTCATTGTGGTCCACGTATGGTTCGACCAAAGCCTGAAACTCCGGGTTGTTCATCATTTTGCCCATACCCTCCATGTCAACGTCAAATAGTGTAATCATGCCAGTATGTTCATCCACCCGACCCACTTTAGTTTGACTCTCGTCACAAAATTCAGCGCGTTCTGTATGAGCATCAAAAAGTGACTTCCAGTCTTCGTAGCTTGATTTAAGGTGTACAACGACTAAGACATTCATGGTGATCCTCCGGTTGATCAGTATGATTACAGTGTGAAGATGTAAGTCTATACGTTGTTCGTCAACAGGACATAATAGGTAACCTGTTAATCGTACTCAATGGCTAAATGACAGGGATCCCTTACCAAATTCACGTCCGTGTCCGTAATCCACTCTGTTTTAATCTCCATAGAAGAAGCTGGATTCGGTCTTGACCAAAAAACGGCTCTCCTTTGAAAACCATAAGAGGGGTCCCGCTATGGCCTGCTTGTTCTTGTGAAGCCTCGTGGACACTAATTGCAGTATCAATTCTATCAGCATCTCGATCAGCACGGACCAACAACGCCGTTCCATCTAACCCAGCGCGGTCCATCGCTCTCCTCAAATGGTCGTCCTCGTGCCAATTGTCGGTTTCCCCATCCCAGAGCACTCGCACTACCTGATCCAGAAACTCCATACCCTTGTTATTTTGAGCTGCGAGTTCCGCGATACGCGTTAGGCGATGAATGTAGGGTTGCTTTTCTGCAACGACACCAGTCGATAATTCTTGGACAATCGGATCGGGTACTGGGCGTCGGAATGGGATACCTAGGTACTCACTCCAGCGCTTTGTATCCAAGAGATTGTATGATCGGTAATGTTTTGAGGCTCGAACTTTAAAAAAGTCTGGCTGCCTTATGGCAATCGGATAGACGACACGTAAATTTATCGCAAGGTCGTAGTGTTTATGGATTTCAAGCAATCGATCAAGTGCAAGGTAGCAGTAAGGGCTACGCATTGACCAAAAAAGATCGAATTCTAGTTGTTTCATCAATTACTCCAAACATTGAAAATGCTATCAATTGATTTTCTTTGAGGTCACTCACCCCTAGTTCCTTTTTGTTGTAGCTTCATGACAACTCCGTCTCAGTCCTCCTGTTTTGGCAGTGAACGCTTCCATCTCGCCTAGTTTTTCCCATATGATGACGATCCTATCCAAGCTTTTAACAGAACGACAACGCCAACTGCTAGCACGAATAATACAACTGCGGAGAAAAGGCCCATAGTAGAAATGTATCAGAACATTACTTATAAGGCTGATAGTGCGCCTGTACAGCCACACTACGAAGGATATATTCGTAACTTTGGGGTAGGACTAATCGCCCCACCCCAATGTCACGGATAAAACTAACAACCCTCTAGCTAGCTGCAGATATCAAAGAGTGGGTGTCATCAAAGGGTTGCCAGCTAACTGCCTTCCCATCTTTTGCAACACACATGTGAATTGTCTCTGTTGTTTTGCCACCTGCAGTTATCTTCCCATGCATAAAGACTGTGTCGCCTGATTCATAGAATCCAATTGGCTCTAAGCCGAAATCAGGCCAGACTTCCGTCAGTTTTGCCAAAAAGTTTTGGATGAAATCTGATGCTCCGTGGTAGACGCGACCATTTGGCATGTGGTCTGGAACAGTACCAACCCAATCATCTGCAAACAGGGATGCTAATTTTTCCATGTCGCCCTCACCAAAAGCGGCGTAGGTACCTTGAATTACTTCTAAGCTACTCATATTACTCTCCATAAGTCCTGTAGATTAAATCAAATGTTGTTTAACACTTCAGCAGAAATAGAACTGTGACGACTACTACATGCCAAAGGCATTAACCAGTTTACTTCAGAAAATGGCTAACTAGCGCAGGAATTGACTCAAAATGTATTAACTTTGAGCCGTTAATGACGTCCTACCCACCCACTCACACGCTTCTGGATGCTTCTGCCAAACAGGAATAAGATACCAGTATGAAAAGACTCAATCTTGGCTTCACTCTGATCGAGTTAATGATCGTGGTAGCGATCATTGGGATACTGGCGGCAGTTGCGATACCCCAGTATCAGAACTACACAGCTAGAGCGCAGGCTGCAGAAGGATTGAGCCTTTTGTCAGGAGCCAAGACCGCAGTAGCAGAATATGTAATGGCCAATGGCAGTTTTCCTGACAGTAATTCAGTCGCGGGGTTGTCTGATGCAACTACTATTTCTGGCCAGTATGTGAAATCAGTAGCGGTTACAAAAGACGGTGATGAGGGAGTCATTACGGCCACATTCAATACGGGCATCAATGAGAATATTGAAGATAAGACCATGATGCTGACGGCATCTAATGCCGGGGGATCGGTCACATTTGAATGTACGACAACGATCTATGAGTCCTATGCGCCTAAGGACTGTACCAGTGTGCCAGTGACTAGTTCGGCAACGCTGGCAACCAGTACTGCTACTGCAGTTAGTACGCTTGTAGCTCCTGCTGTTAAACAGTCTGGTGGGTTTGACTATGGCACGCCTTGGGTAAGCGGCGCGATGGGTGAGGCCACTGCATGTTGGGAGGGAGAAATCGATCAACTTACATTCAATGCTTCTGGCCGTTGGGTGGTGGGCGAAAATTCAGTTCG
>JASMLX010000228.1 GCA_030748495.1 Candidatus Poribacteria bacterium
GTGGTTGATGATGATCTGATCAACCGAGTTATTGCCCGAAAACATCTGGAGAATTTAGGGTGTCAGGTAGATGAAGCAGTTGATGGCCAGGATTGTTTGACCCAGTACCAGCAGAAACAGTACGATCTGATCTTGATGGATTCCAAGCTACAGAACAGATCAGACAATTGGAACAATCATCTGGACTCAAAAGGGTGGCAATAGTGGCATTGACGGCAAGTGTAGTAGGAGAGGTATGGGAAAAGTGCCAATCAGCAGGGATGGATGGATATGTGGGTAAACCGTTTCAAGCAGAAGAACTGATGGAACAGTTGAATCAAGTGATGGATTGATTTCTGACATCTGATTACCTGCCAAGAATTCCCTCCATTATCCCTTTTCGACTCCAACCAACCTGATACACACTTTCCTATTTAACAACTGTCCATAATATACAGACACCAGAATAAATGGTGATTCTGAAATAAGTGGTCGGGCAGGATTTAAAAGAAGATCCTATCCTTTGAACGTCTAAATCTATCAGGTAGGTCACCTAGTATATTTATAAGGCTTTCTACCTGATACAAATTCTCCTCCTGTGGTTTCCAATCTTAGGTGTTCAAATCTTCTTCAAGTGTTTATTAATCAACTGCCAGAACTTGTGTTGGTTATGCTAAAGCAGGAATTAACACTAAATTGGCAGAAAATCTTCCAATTCATATTTGCATTGATCTAGTGATTTCACGCCCACCTTATAGTATTTATTATAAGGTAGCCATGAAAACACCAATCTTTCTAATTCAAAGGTATCAACACTTCCTTTCCTGTGGTATTGAATCAATGCTGTGTTTCACGTTTTGACAATAACAAATATTCAAACTTTTCTTGGATTATAAATTATGAATTGGAATCGATTAGATTGGCTAGGTTTTAACTGGAGTCAATGGATTCCTCTCGAAAGTCCTATTCAAGTTTATCAAAATCACATTACTAAGAATCCTGGCTTATACCGTGTACGAATTACTCATAATAGGAAATTAGCTTATATTGGTCAAACTGGTCGAGATTTGCGTGAAAGAACTAGACAATTATCTTCTAAAGTCAATAATAATCAAGATAATCCTCCTTGGAATGACCCTCATACTGCTGCACCAGCTTTATGGGCATGGAAAATAGAAAACAATTACCGTTACGAGGTGTCCGTATTTGCCATTGATTTGGAAACCAGAGAACGTCAGTGTGTAGAAGATATGTTGCTTTATGAATACAGATTAGAAGCTAAAGAAAGTACGTTAGCCAATCACGGACGCTGTCATCCGAAATGGACTCGACCAGGTAATAGGAAAAGTAATAACATGATGAAAAAAATACAACCAGGTAACAATTTATCTTGGGGAGAGTCGCTGCCATCAGTCGAGGAAGTGGGAAAACCATTAGATTCAAATTGGCTAAATCTAGATTGGACTGAGATGAATAAGTTGAACAAAGATCTTGGATATGTACCTAATGAATCAGGAGTCTATCGATTACTGAATACTGAAAACATTGTATATATAGGGGAAACGAAAAACTTGCATTCTAGACTAATAAGCCATGCTAAAAAATACGATCAATTCAGCCTGAAATTTTCCTGCTGTGAAATGAAAGAAGCCAAACCTTATCACGGCACGAATTTACGATGTGGTAGCTGAAGTTCGGTCTAAAATCCCCCACCAGATTCAGCTTCATCTGTTTGGCTTCAATCGATTAGCCCAGTTAGATGATTTCAAAGGCCTGAATATTAGCTCATTCGATAGCACCTCTCCTCTGCTCAAGGCCTTCAAGGACGATCTCCATAATTATTATGCCTGGCCCCATAGCTACAAAGCCATTCGTGTTCCACCGCTATCAGAAACAGGGCTGAAACAGAAAATACAAGCGGGTATTCTAAACCTGGATCAGGTTCAAGCGGCCGAACAAGCGGCCCTAGTCGCGCTTAGAGCTTATGCGGCCAGAGAAATTGACTTAGACTCTACCTTAGAGAAAATAGACCAATACGATCAGCTGGTCTTCCCGGGGCACAACTCTAGCCAGATCTATGCCCAGACCCTAGCTCAACGTCCTTGGGAACAGTGCCGTTGTCAGGTCTGTCAACAAATTGGGGTAGAGGTGGTTATCTTTCGTGGCTTTAATCGAAACAAGAGACGTGGCTTTCACAACCTCCACTTTTTTTGTCAACAGCTAAAGAAGGTTAGAAATCAGATGACACAAATTTCTGCCCCTTGTATCAAGATGGAACAAAGTCCGGGTAAGTATCTGTATTCGTTTGTAATCGAAGGTAAAAAGCTAGCTCAATTTGCCTCTGTATCTCGGATTAAAAGAGGAGAACAGCAACAGCTATTGGGCTATCAACGAGTCGAAGTCAGTGACCACATTAGCGATATCAAATCCTATTTAGAGCGCCCAGATGCCATTCTACCCAATTCAGTGGTGATCGCCTTCCAGCAGCCGCTGGAGTTTGAGTCAGTACAACAGCTAGAGCAGGGTGAATTAGGTGTGCTCAAGATTCATGTGGGGGCGGAGCAGAAGCCAGGTTGGATTGTCGACGGTCAACAACGGGCGGCCGCCCTGCGACTGATGAAGAGAGACAACTTTCCGGTCTCGGTGATCGCTTTTCACTCCAGCGGTGCGGCCGAAGAACGAGAGCAATTTATGCTGGTCAATAACAGCAAGCCGCTGCCCAAGAGTTTAGTTTATGAACTCTTACCGGCCATCGAAAATGAGGTGCCGCCCAAGTTGAGAAAACGGCGCCAGGCCTATATAATACTAGAGCGGTTAAATTTAGATGCTGCTTCTCCATTCTACTTTCGCGTTAAGACGGCTACTTACGCTCATTTAGAGCAGGCAAATATCAAGGATATGTCGGTCTTAAAGATGATCGAAAATGGGATCAGCGATGGTATTTTAAGCCAATTTAAGCCTTTGGATCGGCGGGTGGCCCTGTTGAAGAATTACTGGTCGGCGGTTAGTCAAGTCTATCCTGCCGCCTGGCAGTTACCACCCCGAAAGAGCCGCTTAATCCATGGGGCCGGCCTGGTCAGCATGGGTTATTTAATGGATGCCATAGCTTATCGAATCAGTCGAGAAAATAGTCTACCCAGTCAGGCGGAGTTTGAAACCGAACTACGGCGACTGGACCCCATTCCTTGGACCGAGGGTAGTTGGCAGTTTGCCGCCCAGATGATTATGCCCTGGAATGCGATTCAAAATATCGGCCCCCATATCGATCTGGTGACTAACTATCTGATTCGCAACTACCGCCAGAAGATTGCGGCCTAATTGACATGGTGCCAATGAAGCAACCGGTAAATAGTCTACCCGCTGACAATTCTGTTTGGGATGCGGTGGTGGTAGGGGCAGGTATCTCCGGTTTATACATGCTTCATCGGTTACGGCAAATTGGCTTCTCCTGCCAGGTGATTGAAGCCGGGGCAGATTTGGGTGGCACTTGGTATTGGAATCGATATCCCGGCGCCCGTTGTGACACCTATAGCCTGGAATACTCCTACAGTTTCTGCCCTCAACTAGAGCAGGAGTGGCAGTGGTCAGAGCGTTATCCCAGCCAAGGGGAGATCTGGCGCTATTTGAATCATGTGGCCCACCGATTCGACTTGCGCTCGGGCATCTGTTTCAATACCCGTGTAGTTAGCGCTGACTTCCAGCCAGCCAACAACCAATGGCAGTTGCAGTTGGATCCGGCTCAGCAGTTGAGCTGTCGATTTTTACTGATGGCTACCGGCTGTCTGTCCAGCCCCAATATGCCAGATATTGACGGGTTACAGACTTTTAAGGGCCCCATTTATCATACCGCCCGTTGGCCTCAGAGCCCAGTGGATTTCTCGGCTCAAAGGGTGGGGGTGATCGGTAACGGTTCTTCCGGGCTGCAAATCATTCCGGAGTTGGCCCCACAGGTTAAACAATTGGTGGTTTTCCAACGCACCGCCCAATACGCCGTTCCTAGCCGTAACCGTCCACTCGACCGGCAAGAAGTGACTAAGATCAAAGCTGATTATCCAGGATTTCGGGCTCGCAACCGGCAGCAGAGCAGTGCCCAGCTGTCAAATGTGGAGACCTGTCAGCAATCGGCCTTATCCGTCAGTCCGGCTGAGCGGCAACAGTTGTATCAAGCCAGTTGGCAACAGGGTGGTTTTGTTTTCTACGCCACCTTTAATGACCTGATGAGAAACCAACAATCCAATCAAACCGCGGCCGAATTTATTCGAACTAAAATCGGCCAAATAGTCAACGACCCGCAGCGGGCTAAATTATTATCACCACAGCATGTGATGGGCTGTAAGCGGCCGGCCTTAGAAAACGGTTACTTTGAAACTTTTAACCGGCCTAACGTGGATTTGGTGGATATTAGCGCTAACCCCATCCGCTCTATCAGCCCCAGGGCTATTCATTTACAGGACCAAGAATACCCGCTGGAGGCCATCGTGATGGCCACTGGCTTTGATGCCATGACCGGGGCTTTAATGAAAATCGATATCTGTGGCTTAAACGGATTGAGGCTGAAGGAGAAATGGTCCAGCGGCCCCCACAACTATTTAGGCCTCAGCATCAACGGGTTTCCGAACCTGTTTACCATTACTGGGCCGGGTAGTCCTTCGGTCTTGACCAATATGATGGTGGCTATTGAACAGCATGTGGAATGGATTAGTGATTGTCTGCAATATATGGCCCAGCAGGGATATGATCGCATCCAAGCCAGCGCCGAAGCCGAAGCCGAGTGGGTGCAACACGTCAACCGGGTGGCGGATGAGACACTCTACACCAATTGTAACTCCTGGTATTTAGGGGCTAACATCCCAGGTAAACCGCGAGTGTTTATGCCTTTAGTCGGTTTCCCCCCTTATGCCGAGAAATGTCGGCCAGTAGTGGCGCAGGGCTACCAAGGATTTATCTTATCTTAGCCCGCGGCCAACTGATTAACCTGAGATGAAGTACAGCGAGATCTTCTATTCCATCCAAGGAGAAGGCCAATTAGTGGGTCTGCCTTCGGTCTTTTTTCGCACCAGTTACTGCAACCTGCGTTGTATTTGGTGCGATACGCCCTATACCAGTTGGCAGCCAGAAGATAAAGATATCTCAGTCGAAGATGCAGTAGTTGCAATTCTAGCCTATGATTGCCAACAGGTGGTAATTACGGGGGGAGAACCCTTCATGCAAGCTAAAGAGTTGACCTTGCTGTGTCAACAGTTGCGCCAGCAAGGTCAACATATCACCATCGAAACTAACGGTACACTGTTTCAACAGGTAGAGGCTGATCTGTTGTCAATCAGCCCCAAACTGGCCAATTCCAATCCAGCGACTAGTAATCATCACTTCCAACCGCATCAAAGACTAAGGATCAACCAGCCAGTGCTGAGGCAATTTCTGGATCAGTATAACTGCCAACTGAAGTTTGTGGTGGAAATGGAACCGGACCTAGTGGAGATCCAGCAGTTGCAACAAGAGATGCAGATTTCATCGTCGACCATAGTTTTGATGCCACAAGGAATTAGCAGGGATCAGATTCAAGACAAACAAAATTGGATGGTGGAAATCTGTAAGCAGCACGGTTACCGCTATTCGCCTCGACTGCAAGTCGACATTTGGGGCGATCAAAGGGGGATTTGATAATTTCTCCTGAACCACCAGCAAAACGGCAATGGTCAATTGGTGATGTTCATTCTTATTGGTTCCCCTATTTTGCGTTTATCAGTCATAACTTCTCAATTTCAACACACTATTATCAATAGTAGGACAAGTAGGTTGCTAATACCATCCTAACTGCATATTTATAAATCAACCTCAGACCGGTGGCTTAAATGAACGGATTGACTTTATTAGTTTATTGTTTAATAGCTCATCAACAACCCAGCCAGGTTGGTCCTGACAATGGCAGTCTGCTGTTAGTCGGTGGTAGGGTCACCCCAGAAATTGGCCGGCAATTCATTGCCCTGGCTGGAGGTGTTGAGGTTCCAATGATGG
>JASMLX010000229.1 GCA_030748495.1 Candidatus Poribacteria bacterium
GGCTGACCATCAACGATCACAAATAGCGGTTTGTTGCGGCCGATCATCAGTGGTTTCAGAAATTCCCTGAAGATGACAGCTGTAACTGTCCTCTAGCTCAACATAAAACCTAGCTGTCCCTGGGCACTGACGGTAGAGATCATATTTACGGCGTAGCGGCTTCCTGTGGCGGTGATCACTGCCCTCTCTCCCTTCGGTGCCTAGGTCTGGCCTGTATGGTAGTCTGAGCCTATTCCCGACTCATCCGTAAAGTAGATAGTTGCACCGGCCTTTTTAGTCTCTCTCTTATATTTCTGGATAGAGATCCTCTTCCCATTGAGGCACCAGTTTTTCATCCTGCGGCCAGGCCTAATAGAGTGGTTTTTGTGCGGTCAAGCCGAGGAACTTCATGACTCTGCTTAAGAGGTTGATGGAAAGTTTGATCTCGAACTGCTGTTGGATCCGTGTACGGATGATCTTTCAGGTCCAAAGAGCAAATTCGAATTCATCTTGCTGGGGGGGATCGTTGCCGACAGCCTCCGCCATCCACCTCATCTGTTAATCGGATAGTTTTGCGGCCAAGGATGGGTTTGGCCAATAGCGCCCTCGATCCACGGCAGAGACAGTTGGCCATCCAGCGGTAGATTTGGTTGCACTCTGACCACCCTGTACGGCCTTGATTACCTACATGCGCATAAGCTGCAGGGTCTGGTGATCATACTTACGACCATCGTTTTCTGGTTTGCATTTCATGCGCTGGATTATAGTAGATTGAATTATTATAATCTAGTTTTACTTCCCTGAAAGTTAGTATGTTAAGAGGTCTATTTCATCTGTTGGCTCCAAAGTGGTTGGTTAATACTAGGTCATAGTGCATACCAGAATCAGAATTCATGCAATAGGGAATTTTTTCATGTATTATCCTATTTCCTGTTGGCAAAGGATTGGGAGAACAGCCATTTCAAGAGTACCGGTTCCGGATCACAGCGATCACTGCTGTATTAGACACGTTGACAAGCAACCTCCAACCGATATCTATTTGTCTCTGTCTAATGCTCCGTGGCAAGATAGCACTAAGCAGAATGGCAATCCAGTATTTGCCCCAGGGATCAGATTTCCGATTCATCAGCGAGAATCGAATTTCTGCGCTAAAGGATCCGTGCTAAAGGAAGGGTTGAATTCTGGTTCCGGGAAATGCCTAGACTTGCAAGCCTCCCTCATGGTATTTTCTCAACTACCTGATCGATGCTTGAATCCAAGATCGCAGTCGATTCGCTTACGCTGGATAACAGATTAACACGAGTGATACCTAGATCACCGATTTGGATAACGGCTGGAAGGTATAATAGCTGATCCAACGGATCCACATCCAGACGAGACCATACTGGCATTCCCAGCAGGCAAAGTCATTGTAATTTTAACCCGCTACGAGGGCTCCTAAGAAACGAGGCAGAAATCATGCAACCCCAGACCACAGTTAGTATTGTTGATGATGCCTTTTACATTAACGGCCAGATAACCTATCAAGGCCGCTACTATAATGGACATCGAATCGAGGGTCTTTTGCTCAATTCGAGGATGGTACAGGGCATTTTCGACGACCGTAATCCAGATACCATCCATCGCTGGGTATATCCGGACACCGGCAAATGGGATCCCGAACGCAACACGCAAGAGTTCTTGGCCGCTATGCCGATATGGAGGTCTTACGGGCTATTGGCCTTTACCATCAATCTACAAGGCGGTAGTCCTGAAGGGTACTCCAAAGAACAGCCGTGGCATAATTCCGGCTTCGAGACCAACGGCAGTTTGAATCCTGATTATCTCGCTCGACTAACACGAATTATCCATCGAGCCGATGAACTCGGCTTAGTGGTGATTTTGGGCTACTTCGATTTTGGACAGGATCAATGCTTGGCCGACGAGTTGGCTGTCATTCAAGCTATCGATAACGCTACTAATTGGGTATTAGATTGCGACTATACCAACGTCCTCCTAGAAGTTAATAATGAGTGTAACGTCAAGCGATATGTCCACCCGATCTTGATGCCCGACCGGGTTCACGAACTGATCCAACAGGTTAAGTCAATCACTAAAGGTGGTCGTCGTCTACTGGTTGGTACCAGTTATGGTGGAGGAACTGTAGCCAAAGAAAATGTCGTTCGCCATTCGGACTTTGTCCTCTTGCACGGAAATGGTGTTAAGAATCCCAAGCGGATCGCTGAAATGGTACCACAGACTCGACAGGTACCGGGGTATCGTCCAATGCCGATTCTGTTTAATGAAGATGATCACTTTGACTTCGATCAACCACGCAACAATTTTGTGGCCGCTTCGAGCCAGTATGCGTCTTGGGGCTATTTCGATCCGGGCGAAAACAACTACTGCGACGGCTACCAGAGCGTACCTGTTCAGTGGGGGCTAAATACCGATTTGAAGAGAGAGTTTTTCGAAAAAGTTCGAGAGGTGGTCGGAGACACCGACCCGCATCAGATCTAGCCAATGTAACCAAAGATACCGAAAGGGAGATACCATGCCAAACCAATCAGCCACCTATGGTAGTGAAATAGCTTATGCCGTTACCATTACTGGGCATCAACAAGCAGAATTGTTACCCGTAGAAGAAGATTTAACCCCTATCGGCGACAACGAGGTAGCGGGGCAGACACTGGCCACGCTAGTCAGTGCCGGCACAGAACTCAATTCAGCCTACCTGGCGGAATCCGGTTTTCCTAAACAACTCGGATATGCATCCATTTTTCAGATCGATCGGGTGGGCACTCAAGTCGCTAACCTGCGAGAAGGAGATGTCGTTTACGCCATGGGATCTCACTGTTCCCACCAGCGGAAACCCGCCTCTGAGCTACTTCAGGTGCCAGAAGGGCTATCTGCAGAGGTGGCTGTTTTTGCTCGAATGATGGGGGTTAGCATGACCACTCTGGTGACGACGTCAGCTCGGCCACCAGCTAAAGTCCTGATTTGTGGATTGGGATTGGTCGGCCATTTAGCGGCAAAAAACTTCTTAGCCGCAGGCTATCAAGTCTACGCCTGTGATCCGGTCGAGTTTCGTCGTCAAATGGCATTGGACACCGGGATCGAGAATGTACTGGAAAAGGTACCTGTCGATGATCTGGATCTACAGGGACAGTTTCCTTTAGCTATCGAATGTTCTGGACATGGACAAGCTCTACTCGATGCCACCAACACCATCCGTAAGGGTGGGGAAGTGGTCTGTATCGCTACCCCATGGCGCAAGCTTACCGATCTTGCCCTTCACGATCTTCATCACGCTATATTTCATAACTATGCTCACATCAGAAGTGGTTGGGAGTGGGAACTGCCCCGTCATCCGCAAGATTTTCAGCACAATAACCTGTTTGACAACTACGCTGGCGCATTGCGCTGGTTACATCAGGGACGTGTAGACGTTTCTAATATCTATACCAAGTACAATCCAGCCGATGCACAACAGGCCTATCAAGATCTATTACATAAACGAACAGATAGGTTAGCTGTGGTATTCGACTGGACACAGGTTGAATAAGCGAATAAATCAGATTAAAACATGGTTATCAAGTTGAAGACATCGAAAGAAGATACAACTCCCACCACCATCTACTGTCAGGATGCAGCCAGTTCTGTTCCCACTGATGTGCTAAAGAGGCACTTTTCAGAGAGCAACAGGCGGTTAGATATCGCGCTTCTTTGTGTTTATGGTTACTAGTACTTGGAGGATTATCCCCAGGCAATCATCGAAGCAACAAAGGTCCGGTATGTCATTCTCATTCATTGGGAGTACTTCTTCAGACGATTCCCCTCCCATCTGGAGAATGTCCGCCGGTTGCCGAACCTCGATTTAGAAGGCTTTGTTGCTACTCTAGAAGCTACGGGTACACGCTTTCATGTTCCTATTCCGGGCTGCATCTATCGGTTTTGCTCGGCAAGGTGAGCGAGGGTAGGAGTGCGAAGGTTGAATCCCCCTTCGCCGCCAATGTCAGGAATCTGTAATTCTATTATCTGAGCTACCAATGAGTAGAGATGGTAGCTGATTAATACCAGGCTAACCGTCAAGCCGAAGGTCGTGACACAACAGGCGACCTGGATGGGAGAATAGTAAAAGATTCAGGAGTTCAAAAAGCCTACCCCCAAAACCCAGTTGACTATAATTGCAAGAAACCTATTGGAGAAAGTATAGATGCGGAAAATCGGTTTAGTGTTACTTGTGCTGTTGGTATTGGTCGGGTACATTGGGTGCGGAAAGGTCATTAAAATCTCTGGAAAAGAGATGGTAGTTGGAAGTCCTAAGGAATTAAAGGAAATTAACATGGGGAAATCCACTCGGAAGGGAAATAAGGCTAAGATGGTGCCGACGGTAACCAATTCAAAGATATGGTTCCAGGCCCATCGAGGAGGCCTGCGAGAGGCACCGGAAAACACCATGGCCGCGTTCCGATACGTATGGGAGCTAGGCGGCATACCGGAAGCAGATATTCGGACCACGAAGGATAACATCATTTTCTGCTTGCACGACTCAACGCTTCGGAGAACCACCAATGCGCCGGCCGCAGTTGGGGAGGCTAACGTCTCCACCCTGATGCTTGAGGAGGTCAAGGCGTGGGATGCTGGCGCGACCTTCAGTCCGGACTTCGCAGGCGAGAAAATCCCGGCATTGGCAGAGGTTTTTGCTGAGATGCAAGATCAGCCGGAGAATCATGTCTACCTCGATCTCAAGCAGGTCGATCTCGAGCATCTGGGATTCCTCATCAAGGAGTACGAAGTGGATAAACAGGTCATCTTCTGCCACAACCGACAGGAGAGCCTGATCGCGTTCCGCAGCATCACCCCTGGTGTCCGGACCATGTTATGGATTGGCGGTAAGCCCGAGGAGATCAAGAGCCAATTTGAGAGAGCGCATCAGTCTGGCTTCAAAGGCCTGGATCAGGTGCAACTGCATCTCCGCAACACTACGACGGTGAAAGGCGAGACGATATACCTGCTGGAGACTAAGTTCCTTCAGTACGCAATTGACAAAACTAGAGCATCTGACGTCGATTTGGAAGTTCTGCCGTTCGAGTTCGACGACGCGTCGCTTGTCTACCTCCTCGATCTAGGCATCCGCTGGTTCGCTACCGACTACCCAAACAGGTTCGCCAGGAGTGTACGTGCGTGGCAGGCTAACCATTAAGGCCGGCCGCTGGCCTGCCGGAGGTTTTGGCAATCCGGCGTTCCACCAAACAAAACTGAAGTATCATGTTAGAAATGACACGAGTTTGGCTAATCCATACTAGAAGCAACGACATAACAGGCAGAAAGCCGAGATAGAGGGAGATTTCAGAGCGTTTCAGTATATTCATCAATATCTGATCGATTTTCCATTTGATTTTCCACAATAGTTTTGTCGCACGAGTGTGGCTTGTTTGTGGTGCATTGTCTCAAAAAACAGAGAATGGCAGTATAACGCTACCCTTATTGATATGGTTTATTGATACGATCGTTGGCAACACTTCCAGTGATAATCAAGAGCAGTTGCCGGTATCTTATCTCGGTGATAACGGAGGTTTGAACCTATTCTAAGAGAAATGCAATTCGAAAATTAAGTTGGATGTTATCGATGCTGTTAGTTTTTTTCAGTTTATGCCGAAGATGAAAAAGAGATAGCGGTCAGAAGTACTAAAGAGTTTGGAGGGGATTGCGGCTAAAAAGATCATTTGGGAGAAAGACAGTTCCAAGACGATTTTGATACCCCCGGATCGCTTGAGATGGGAGACCACTTGGGTGGTATACTAACTCTCACTAAAGTAATGCTAGATTCTGGCATATTAACACGCCGTCTGATCAAAGAAGGATTGGATCCGTCTTGGGAGTTTCTGTCATCTCCGCCGTGCACCAAGAGCATAACTTCTCATCTCTGCCAGTGAATTTACAGTCTTTCTCCCAATCTCCCTTTTTACA
Organism: Candidatus Poribacteria bacterium; assembly: GCA_030748495.1. Taxonomy (GTDB): domain Bacteria; phylum Poribacteria; class WGA-4E; order WGA-4E; family UBA9662. The sequence continues at coordinate 5,932 of JASMLX010000229.1, forward strand.
TGTGTACATACGGTCTCATCTGGATTAAGATCCGGTCAGTCTGGTGGCCGAATCAAG